>CAZRXU010000061.1:0-15296 GCA_964604135.1 uncultured bacterium
TTCCGGATTTCCTTTTTCCTGTGTCGCGGAACCAGTAACCAGTTCCTCTCTCAACAAAAGTTATCACGTTTGGAAGAGATCATGCCAGAAAGTGTCTAGCTTTTCGGAAATGGTCAGGCTAGTGCGTGAAGTATCTGGAAATCATAATACTCCCAAGTGATCTCCATTCTCCAGACCCAATCGTTGCATCCACAAAGCTCCCAGAGAGAATACCTTGATCAGTATCCAAGTTACATATTGCGTAATGTGCTGTTGGGTCGATATAAGAAATAGAGATTGCTAGTTTTGTTTCAGGCAGCGCAAGAATAACATCGGTATTGGTAGTCAGGTGGGGGAGCACGTCTGGATCGTACTGAAATTTGTAATTTGCATTTTCATCAATATAGCCGGAAACACTAACGGTATCCTCAATGTCGTATGTTGCCAGAATCAAAACGATACAGGAAGACAGGATCAGGACAGTGGCAAAAAGAATATTTGAGACTCTTAGCAAACTTTTAATTGAAGTAAACATTTAATCTCCTATAGCGCTTGATCTAAAAACAGCTCTCTGTATAGATCCGAGGAAGACAACAGTTCAGAGTGTTTTCCAGAAGCAGCGATTCTTCCCTGATGCAGTAAGTATATCTGATCAAGGTTCTTGATTGTCGATAGTCTGTGAGCTATTACAATTACCGTTCGATTCTGCATCATTTCATTGATTGCCTGCCTGATGCTTTGCTCTGATTCGCTATCCAATTCAGAAGTTGCTTCATCAAGGATGACTATCTGGGGTTCACTAACCAAAGCCCGGGCAATTGCTATTCGCTTTCTTTGTCCTCCAGAAAGAGTGTACCCATCTTCTCCTATGCAAGTTCTAATCCCGTTTGGCAGCTTACTTATGATATCTGATACTCCTGAGGATTCCAGGATCATTAGTAATCTATCCTCAGAAAGATCTCTTCCCATAAGGATGTTTTCCTTAATACTTTGATTGAATATGTACGGGTTCTGGGGGACAATGCCGATATGTCTTCGAATACTTGACAGGGTGCAATTACGTATATCAGAATTGCCTGCTAATATCTGTCCTTTTTCAGCCTCATAGAACCCCAGGATAAGATTGATAAGTGTAGTTTTCCCTGCACCGCTTTTCCCAACTAGACCAATTGACTCACCCTCATTGATATTAAGGTCCAGGCCTTTCAGTACAGGCTCATCTGAACCTGGATAGGAGAACTGAAGCTGATCAATAACTATTGAACTATCGATTGGATTAACGTTGGATTCCTTCCTCTGGCACTCTGTATCTGAACTGAGAAGATCAGTGACCCGTTGATTGGCGGAGTTGTAAATCCTGGTGTTAATGATTAAGTTGATAATGCTACTTGCTGAAGTGAACATTCGACCATACACGTACCTGAAAGCGATCAGACCTCCAACAGTAAAGGTGCCCTGCATGACTCCATAACCAGCAATACCAATAATTGCTGCCGGTAGAATTGTACTTGGAAGGAAATCCAGTGCAAATGACTTGTATTGGGAGTACGCTTGAAGTTTCAGAGAAGAGAAAATAGAATTATCGTAATCCCTGGATATAGAATCCATAAAGTAGCTTTTCGCATTATAGTACTGTGAAGAGTCTTTGCTTTTAATACCACTAAGCATGTTTTGCCTGAGCACACTGCTGCGCTCCAAAGCTACCCCGGATAATGCAGTCACTGTTTTTGTGTTGTGGTATGAAATTAAACCGTAACCGATTAGTACTATAAACATTACAATAGCTAAAATATAGTTGACTGAGATCAAAAAGATACTGCAGAGAATTACTGAAACAACAATATCTATTGCGAGTTTTGGTGATTCAGTATTTAATGATACTGCAACAGAAGTATCATTTAGGGTTCGTGATGTGTAGTATCCGCTACCTTTATTCCGCAAAAAGTTAACTGGAAAATGCAGGATTGAATCAACAAGGTCATCCCTTTTGTGCAGTATCCAGTTGCTTGCAATACTCTTCAAATACCAGAAAGAGGAAGCCATAGCAAGCAAAAAGACAACTCTCAATAAAAGCAGAAGGCCAGCAAAAAGAAATATTTTCTTCTCAAAAACTGAATCGGAGTAAATAATTGAGTTGATCAATATCATAAGCATGAATGCATATGCAATTCGACTTAATTGTTTAATAACATGCTCCAGTATCAATCTAGTATATAAATGCAATTTATTTATTTTCAATATGTTCCCCGGATTGGGCTTCAAACAGTGCCATGTACTCGTTGGAGGAAGACAACAGTTCAGAGTGTTTTCCAGAAGCAGCGATTCTTCCCTGATGCAGTAAGTATATCTGATCAAGGTTCTTGATTGTCGATAGTCTGTGAGCTATTACAATTACCGTTCGATTCTGCATCATTTCATTGATTGCCTGCCTGATGCTTTGCTCTGATTCGCTATCCAATTCAGAAGTTGCTTCATCAAGGATGACTATCTGGGGTTCACTAACCAAAGCCCGGGCAATTGCTATTCGCTTTCTTTGTCCTCCAGAAAGAGTGTACCCATCTTCTCCTATGCAAGTTCTAATCCCGTTTGGCAGCTTACTTATGATATCTGATACTCCTGAGGATTCCAGGATCATTAGTAATCTATCCTCAGAAAGATCTCTTCCCATAAGGATGTTTTCCTTAATACTTTGATTGAATATGTACGGGTTCTGGGGGACAATGCCGATATGTCTTCGAATACTTGACAGGGTGCAATTACGTATATCAGAATTGCCTGCTAATATCTGTCCTTTTTCAGCCTCATAGAACCCCAGGATAAGATTGATAAGTGTAGTTTTCCCTGCACCGCTTTTCCCAACTAGACCAATTGACTCACCCTCATTGATACTAAGGTCCAGGCCTTTCAGTACAGGCTCATCTGAACCAGGATAGGAGAACCATAACTGCCTGATAGCTATTGGAAAGAGAAGGTCACAATCCGGAAGATCACTTTGATTGCGCATACGTGGCAATGACATCAGTTCTCTTAATCTTTTGTGCGATCCGGATGAAATCTTTAATGCACGTTCGACTGTTCTAAAATGAATAAAAGGTGACTGTAAATATTTCCCAACAACCAACAACATAACTAAGTCACCAACTGTTGCTTTATTGAGCACAATTAGCTGTATCACGAAGATAACAATTATAACATCCGCTAAACTAGCACTGAAATGATTTGTGAACATCGTGTTAGCGCTTTTAAGGGATAGTGTGGACGAACGAAGGAGTTCAACGAAAGATAGGCGATGAAACCTATCTTCAGCTATTTCATAAGTAGATGTAGTTTTTATTGCAAATATCCCATGTATTACCGAGTTAAGATATTGACGAAGTGAACCCTTTGCCTTCTGCAATTTTTGACTCAAGGTGTTAACTTCTGAGGTAAGCAGGTTCGAAATCAAAGTGCTTAACACCCCAACAACAATCATAGCTATTACTAGAGAATGTCCGAATTTTAAGAGTATAATAAATGATATACAGGCTAATATTAGATCAAATGGGATATTAAACATGCTAACGGAGATGAACGAGAAATATTTACTGACATCATTAGTCAATATAGACAATAACGAGCCATATTCGACTTGAGGTGTTGCAACTTTTAATGTGCTTAGATATCTGTCAAGCAGATACAGCGAAGCCCGTTTATTGACTACAGCGATATAGTATGAGTGGAGAAAATTTATATAATAATTACCAATACTGGACAAAACTAGTGATAGTGAATACAGCACTACTATGATGAATAAAGCGTTGTAATTCCTTGCTGCTAGAATATTATCAATCAACACTGCAATAACGATGGGTGTGGTGAAATATGCCAATCTTGACAATAATGTCACGATAAAAAGCTTGAACAGAACATATGGCTGAGTAAAAACATATCGTAAAAGCATTACATCGATACCATATAAGCCGTTACAGTGCCATCAAATAAAGCGCGGTATATACAGTAGACCACAACAGCTAATGACACGAATATAACTCCTATATTGCTATAAATCACTGGACCCTATCCTAAAACAGATTACCCAGCTATAATGATCAATAATACAACGTGCAAAGCTTGACGAAAGCGCCGTAATTCGTTATATACTAAGCAGTTACCGACCACAGTAAAAATGCTTAACCGAAAGAACGGCGCACATGAAAACTAACACCATTTCTGAAAAAAGCAATACTTTCCCTGCTTTGTTCCCCGTTTATAGCAACCAATCCAGAAACTGTGGGCGTCCCGAGCGATAGCACGGCAAGTAGCGAAGGTAATTGTTGCGCTTTAAGAAAGCATCGTCCGGTGAAGAAGAAAACTCTGACCTTTATGGGCTGTCCGCAAGCATAAGAGCATAGTGCGTAACAAGAACCCTCAGCTCAGATGGGGCATCAGGGTTTTCCAGAAGCTGGCGGATGTTGTTCCCAGCCTGCTCTCTTTCACCGGTTACAGCCAGCGCAATACCAGTTGCAGCAAGAACCTCAGGTCGGGGGTTACTTGTTGCCATTGCCTCGGAGAGGTGCCTTAACGCCCCGTCTGTGTTTCCGCTGCGCCAGTCGATACCGGCCAGAATAAGAGCCGGGATATTCTTGTGACACATGGGATCCAGAAGTTCAAGAGCCTGAGCTGTCTTTCCGTCTTCAAGAAGAAGTACAGTGATGTCTGCCACCGGTACCGACCACAAGGAATCTTTTTCTTCTGCCTGGCGAAGCAGCTGCATACAGCCGTTACGGTCTGTTTCCCTTAACTCCGTGGCAGCTTTTACCAGCCTTGCTGCTTCCATTCTGCGTGCAGCGGCATTCTCAAGGTCTGCTGGAAGAGGAATCAGAATCTGTGTGCCAGGAGCCGGAAAAACGTCTGGAAGGTAGCCGGCTGTAATAGCCAGAACTTCCGCTGACGGGATGTCGTCAAGAAGTGCCCAGGCCAGAAATTCCCAGTAGTCACCCTGCTGCCATGTGTAGGGGCACTGAGAATTCTGAGTGTTTGGTGCTATTATGTAACAGGATTGAGTCACCGTTGTTTTCGTGCAGCCTGCAGTCAGTATTACTGCAGCGGTGATTGTTAAGGTTTTCATTATTCCTCCACAGTGGTGTGCATTGCAATATCAGCTTCTGCCGCAAGCATGTCCACCTCCTGGAGAGATTCGGTTCGAACAGCTCTGTTTCTGATCTCGGCAGCTCCGTAGAAACCTCTGAAATACTGTACAAGGTGGCCTCTGAAGATGTGAAAGACCTGGGGAGAAGGGATGTACTCCATCATCATTATCAGCTGGTTCATGATGGTATCGTGAAGCTCGCCTGGTTCCGGGTGGGGATTTCCACCGTTAAGTCCTCTGAATATCCACGGATTTCCCCAGGCTCCTCGTCCTATAAGAAGACCGGCTGATCCTGTGCTGTCTCTCAGCTTCAGTGCAGCCTCCACAGAAGTTGAGTCTCCGTTTGCTATTACGGGAAGAGGAGACAGTTCTGCGATCCGTTTCATTCTGTCTGTGTCTGCTTTACCTGCAAAAAAGTCTGTTCTGAACCTGCCATGCACAGCAAGTGCGCAGGCACCTGCCTCTGAAACCAGCTGGCCTATGTTGTCCGGTACCGGATTTTCTCTTGTAAGGCCAAGCCTGATTTTTACCGTTACCGGAAGGTCTGTGTTTTGTTTTGTTCCCCGGATTATTTCAAGCAGTCTGGGGATGTCACCGAGAAGTGCACTGCCACTGCCGCTTCTGAGAACCCTCTTTACCGGGCATCCGGCGTTTATGTCTATGAATGAGAAGCCAAGCGGGGAAACAAGGGCAGAAGCCCTTGCAAAGTCATCCTGTTTTGCACCGAAAAGCTGAACACCGATGGGCTTCTCGTCCTGATGGTATTTCAGCATGTGTTTTGTCTTTACACTTTTTCGAGACAGGCCTGCAGCTGTTACCATTTCCGTTACAAGGCAGGTGGCTCCAAGTTTTATGCAGATCCTTCTGAACGCAGAATCGGTAACACCTGCCATGGGGGCCATGGTGAAACCGTGGGTGTAAAAGGATATCGGATTATCAGCCATTGTGCCCGCTCTGCGCCAGAAGGTCGGCATGGAAAGAGCTTCTTACAAGGGGGCCGCTTGCAACACCCTTGAAGCCCATGGAAAGAGCCAGCTGTTCCCAGTTTTCGAATTCTTCAGGCTCAACATATCTGTCCACCGGTACGTGTTTTGATGTGGGCTGCAGGTACTGCCCTATTGTGAGCAGTGATACACCGTTTTCCCTTAGATCTGTAAGGGCTTCCTCAACATCACCTGCATTCTCGCCCAGACCCACCATGATGCCGCTTTTTGTGGGGATATTCGGAGCAAGCTCTGAAAATCGCTTGAGAACATCGAGAGATTGGTCGTATGAGGCAATGGGGCGAAGAGTCGGGAAAAGCCTTCTCACCGTTTCAAGGTTGTGGTTGAACACATTCGGTCTGCTCTGTGCAATTATTTTCAGGGAAGATTGACTGCCTTTGAAATCGGGGGTGAGAACTTCAACTTTAACACCGGGTATTCTGTTCCTGAGCTCATTCACCGTTTCTGCAAAGTGCCCGGCACCACCATCTGGAAGATCGTCTCTGGTTACAGAGGTAACAACCACGTACTTCAGATTCATTGCCGCTGAAGCCTCGGCAACTCTTACCGGTTCATCAGGGTCAGGCAACGGGGGAGCGGCAGAGTTCTTCTCGATAGCGCAGTAGGCGCAGTTTCTGGTACACACAGAGCCGAGGATAAGAAATGTTGCTGTGCCTCTTTCGTAGCAGTGACCTCTGTTGGGGCACCTGGCTTCATCGCAGACAGTATTCAGGTTCATGGACGCAAGTATCTTGCGAACTTCTCCGGCATATCTGTTACCTATGGTGGGCATTTTAAGCCACTGGGGTTTTTTAGTAGCTTTCAATTATCCGGTGCCTTTCTGCTATTGTTTCCTCAAGGTATGGAAGGTTGTGTGAGAGTAGTTCAGCGGGTGTTTCTCCGCAGTGTGCGGAAAACTGCTCGTGAAGGTTGTGTGCCAGGGTTTCCGTTGCAAGATTTGGCGCGTAGTCCAGAACAGCTCCCACGCCGTCTAGAAGAAGCTTGCGCATTTTTTCCTTCAGCGATGGGGAAGCCCCTTGGGGAAGATAATCTACAGCCTTGGTCTGCTGGTTTGTAAAAATAATAGACCCGTGCTCTATAAATACACCACGGCTTCTTGCCTGGGCGCTTCCAATCAGCTTCTTTCCGTCCGATGTCATTATTTCTGATCTTCCGTGGGAGGTAAAACAGGGGTTGTATTCTCTTCCTGCTTCAGACAGCTCTCTGGCTCTGGTGTTGAGAACAGCAGGAACTCCCGAGAGTCTCAGAGCGTCTGTAAGTATGGCAGCCACTTTCTCGAGGCTTTCCGATATGGATCCGCTTACAAGATGGTGGTTTGTTCTTGCAACCAAAGAGTAGGTAAGCTCGTGCCCGTGCCACACTGCTCTGCCTCCAGTGGGTCTTCTCACTATGTGGAACCCGTCGTCAAGCAGTCTTTTAACATCTGCTTCTTTGTCAGCTTTTTGAAAACGGCCTATCGACAGGCAGTGAGGATTCCAGGTGTAGGTTCTGAAAATAATGTCTGCAGCACCTTCCTGCACCATTCTCATGGAACACAGATCAACAGCCATGTTCACATAGCCCGACTGACTGGAATCACTGATGGCCAGGGTTTTCATTATCTTTGTCCTTTCAGGATAGCTGGTAATATAATTCCCGGTGTACTGGTTATGTTGGGCAGTGTTCGGGAACCCCAGGTTCAATCTGGTGTATAGGGGTTTGTATGAAAACAACGATAACGATACTTTTTGTTCTTGCCGGTTTTTGTGCGGCAGGTGTTTACAGAGATGCCGGGCTTGGCATGTATCCGTTTCTCAAAATGGATGTAGGTGCCAGGGCTGCGGCTCTGGGCGGCACAGGTGCTGTTAACGGCAGTGAGCTTGCTGTTTTTTCCAACCCGGCACTTCTTGCCGGGGCTGGGTCCAGTGTTTCCGCAGGCTACAACCAGTGGTACGGTTCGACTGCTCAAAACTACCTTACGGCGGTATCCGGTATGGGAAGTGATTTCACCGGATCTCTGGCTCTGCGATCTGTGTTTACAGATGGAATTGAGTACAGAGATTCTCCCACATCCGATCCGCTTGATACATTCAGCGCCTCAGACCTGTCTGTAAATGGTGCTGTTGCAGTGCGGCATGGGCGATTTGACATAGGTGCCGGTCTCAAAGTAATACACGAGAAAATATGGCTTGAAACCTCTAACGGCTGGGCTGTGGATATAGGGTTTAACTACCATCCCCACCCTTCGCTGGTTTTTTCCGCCGCATACCTGCACTGCGGGCCGTCTGTTACTATGGATAAGACAGAGTTCAGGCTACCCAGAACGTGGGTGTTTGCTTCTAGGTGGAACCAGGATCTGCCGCTGGGAACAATTTCCCTTTCAGGTCAGGTCATGCGGCCACTCGACAACACAACAAGAGCTGGTGCCGGTCTCGAGTATTCTCCATTCAAGCTTGTTTCGCTCAGGGGTGGCTGGAAGTTCAATGACGACAGCGGTGGTCTTACTGCAGGAGCAGGCATTACAGCAAAAGGTTGGATCCTTGATTATGCGTTCGTTCCAGGAGACTATTCCCTGGGAACTGCGCACAGGTTTTCTGTTTCCCGATCACTCTGACCTGTGAAAATTCTTCTTGTTAACGATGACGGGTTTGATGAACCGGGCCTCAGGGCTCTGGAAGATACGCTGTCGCACCATGAAACCATCACCGTGGCACCTTTCCATCACCACAGTGGTGCCAGTATGTCTCTTAACCTCTATTCTGCTCTTACAGTAAGAACACACGGGGTCGGGCGTTTTTCAGTGGAGGGTACTCCGGTTGACTGTGTTAAACTCGCCCTGTGTGAGCTGGCTGGAGATATCAGGCCCGACCTTGTTATTTCCGGCATCAATCCCGGTGCGAATGTGGCCAACAACACATGGTATTCCGGTACGGTGGCAGCGGCTACAGAAGCAGCATTCTGGAAAATCCCGGCTATTGCAATCAGTCAGGAGTATTCGTCTTCTCCGGATTTTGAACAGTCATCAAAGGTTATCAGGAAAGTAATAGATCACAGACTGCACACAATGCTGAAGCCGGGAACGCTGCTTAACATCAATGTTCCGGCACAGGAGTACCGAGGTTACAGGATGACAGTTACAGGAAGTTTTGCCTCTGAAATTCCATTTACCCGTAGTGAAGACGGAGAATCTTACAGGTATGGCCACTATGAAATGCAGTCGGTGCGGGAACAATCGGGAACTGATGTTCATGCGCTGCTGGACAGACATGTAAGCCTTACACTTCTCACCACATACCGTTCGGCCTCTGTTTCCGCAGACGATTTGAGACAGTGGTGTTTGCGGCAGTTCTGACACTTGCGTTTGTTACCGGTTCACCGGACGCAGTGCATCTGATTCACTCTGTAACTGTAACATTTGAGGAAGACGGAACTGTGACAGAAGAAACAGTTGCAGTAGTCGTTCCTCTGACTGGCAGGGGAGTGCAGAGGTTCTCTACCATCAGTGTGGCCTTCAGAGAAGGTATGGAAGACCTTGAAGTTGTTCAAGCCGAGGTTGTACACTGGCGAGGGGGGCGGGGCAGTGCGGAAGCCTTTGTGTCCACCGGACCCCACCGAATTCTTACAAGTACAAACAGACTGGAATCTTCACTGAGAGAAACGATTATCGCTGTTCCCGGTCTGGAAGTAGGAGATACTGTGAAAGTAGACATTGTAAGGAAGGTGCATTCACTGCCCCTCTCGGATGTTTACAGTTATTCGTTTTCTCCGCAGCTGCAGGACAGTGTTGTCCGGTCAGTCTTCAGATTGTGCAACGAGGTGCACGCGGAGCTGTATTCAACGGAAACAGGCAGTTTCTGGGAGTTCCGAAACCTCTCTCCGCTGCCTTCACATGTTCTTGCTGCATACAGAACCCACACGGTATCTGTGGCCACTGGAAATCCCGCCACGCTGTCTGCTGCAGCCTCTGTTGCTCTGGACATTCCTGAGCACTCCCAGTGTTCAAGGCTTGATGAAATAGTGCTTGAGAGCGGCTCCGATCCAGGCAGGTTAAGAGCCTGGGTTGCCGAGAACATAAACTACACAGGAGCAGACACTGGTGTGTGGCCCGGATGGTCTCCAAGATCCCCTGAGGAAACCCTGACAGACGGTTCAGGAGTTTGCAGGGACAGGGCAATACTGCTCACATGGCTGCTTCGGAAAGCCGGATATCAGGCGTATCCCGCTTTTGCATCCACTACCGGGGAAACTCCGCCTCTTGTTGATGCAAGAACGTTCGATCATATGCTTACGGTATACAGAGTTCCGCCGGACACCGGCTGGACAGTTCTTGACCCCACGCCGTCAGGGCTGCCACCTGGTGCCGGATTCAGTTTCGGTCTTCGTGGGTGCACCTATCTGCCTCTGATACCAGGTGGGACAGATATGCACACCATTCCGCTTAACGGATGGAATGACACTTTGAGGATAAACCTTACAGGTGAACTGGATATGGAGGAAAATGTTATCACCGGTGAGATAAACGCTTCAGCGCACGGTGTATCTCTGGAGCTGATAACCACTCTGTTTACGCAGACCTCGCCATTGAACAGAAATGAAATGTTCAGAAGATTCTTCGGTGCTGTAAGCTGCGATTCCGTTTCCTTCAACGGTACTGAGGTTATTGTTTCCGGAAAGTGGAAAGTGTATAGGAACGATGAAATGCTTCTTCTACCAGGGCTCCGGGAGATATCTCTCCACGGTTCACGATCTGCTTCCATGCTTCTGCCGTGTCCACCGGACTCATTTGTAATAGATGCACCAGCTTCAGAGATTCTAACTGTTTCCCTTGTTGTACCACAGATTGAAACACTGCTGCCTGAACCAGTACACAGTACCGGGTATTCATGTGAGATGAGTTACCGGTACGGCAGGCTTGTTTACACTGAAACTGCCGATATTACAAACACAAACACAGACATACTGGAAACACTTCTTGTGCGGTCGGGTACATCTTCCAGAACTGTGAGGTTTCCGTGATGGTTGCTATTCTTCTGGCCGGTTTTATCGCAGTTCCTTCCAGATACACCTCAGTGGATGTGAATATCGAATGGAGCGGCTCCGTGAAGGAAACAACTGTCAGCTACAGGGCAACAGCAGGAGATGACGGCAGGTTTCTTCGAGTTACAAGAGATTATGATCCTGAATACATGGAGGTGGAGGTACTCGGTGCATCCTACGGTTTTCCCGGGCATCCCAGGAACATTCCGGAGTGGGCAGTGGATACGCTTACAGGAGGCACAGGATGGCCTCTTGCTGTTGTTGTTGCATTTCCCGGCCTCAGGCCTGGAATGTCTATGGAGTGGTCTTTTCTTGTCCGTGACAGTGGGATACTGGCACAGAGCGGGTTGTTCTATACGTACATCGCCGGGGAAGAGCCTGATACAATTACAGTCAGCTGTTCGGATGTTGATGGTCTTAACGCAGGCTATGAAGGTTTTACTGAGAACACACACGGAAACACAAGGGTGTTCACTTCCGTGAACGAAAGCTTCAAGGAGCTGTGGCTTTCCACGGCTTCAGACTGGGCTGAAGTTCAGAATATCCTTCTTGGAGACTCGTGGATTTCATCGGCAGAAACACCTCCGGACCTACGGGAAGCGGCAATTGAAGCCGGTGCGGCTGGAGCCCTGCCCAGAATGAGGGTTTCAAGGGGACGGGTTCTTATTACGGAATCACTGCAGTTGCTTCCGTTTCCCGGGGGAGATGCGGGCTTTGCTGTTCGTTCGCTACAGGAAATTCTTGACTCCAGAAGGGCAACACCAGCTGAGGCGGCCACGCTTCTTTCAGCCATGTGCAGGGTTATGGGTATTGATGCACCAGTAGTTCCCGCCACGGATATTCTTCCTCTGGTTCCCTCGCCTCTGGGTTTTTACAGGTCATTTATTCTTGTGAACGGCGAGCTTGAAGAGCCGTCTGAATACCTTTCACCTGCAGGATGGGTCGATGCGGCAGATACGCTGTGGCTTCTTCTTCCAGGTGGAGCACTTGCAAAAATGCCACCGGCGGGGGAATCAGATACAGGTTCGGAAGAATGGGATATCTCACCATCAGAAGGCACATTCACCCTTACAGTAAATACAGATGGAGGGTTTGACAGAGAGCTTAGAAGAAAACTTGCTGGCATGGATGATGACGAGGTTCTGCTTACAGTTTCGGAGTGGTTCCGTAAATCGGGTATATATTTCTATCCTCTATCTGTTCAGCAGTCTGACCTGTTCGACCTTGTACAGCCAGCTAGCATAACAGTTAGCGGTGTAATACTACCTGCAGACAGCAGCTGGATAGAGGCGGCACCATCCCTCAACTGGAGCAGAGAAGGAGTTGTTACAAGAGATTACACAGGTGTCCGGTTCGAAGACGGAACAGTTTCAAGATGAAAAAAGAGTATGTGATATTTGTATCTCTGCTTGTTCTTGGGATAGCAATGAGATTTGCTGCGATCAAACAGCTGGACTGGTTTCTGGGGCTGGGGCTGCATGTTGATGAAATAACCTATGTTGAAGGGGGTTTCCCTCCCTTTGAAAGACCTCCCGGTACATATTTCATAGCGGGAATCTCGGAAAGCACGGGAGTTCTTCGGGTTATTTTCAGCACACTCTCTCTGGTTCCTGCAGTTGCCCTGTTCTATTTCAGAAAGAAGAACACTGTTAATGCGCTTGTTGCAGGAGCTGTAGCAGTGGAGCCAACGCTTGCTTTCAGTGGCCTTCAGGTGCTGCCGGCAGCACCCGCAGCGGCACTTCTTGCCATTGCTCTGGTTTCAGCAAAGAAAAACCCTCTGCTTGCAGGGTGGTTCATTGGGTGTGCAGCGCTGTTCAGGGGAGAGGTTCTTCTGTTTCTTCCTGTGTCTGTTCCTTTTCTGCGCCCTTTCAGGAAGTACCTGATCATTGCAGGGGGAATACTGGCAGCTGTTGTGCCTGTATCCGCTTTGAATCTTGCTTCCGGGGGAGGTTTTGCCCCGGGAGGCAACGGTGCGCTTAATATGTGGGTAGGTTCTTCATGGGAGCTGCTTGAAACTCCTCCCGGGCAGGAATTTGAACAGTTGATGGGTGATACTTCTTTTACAGACAATGCTGTGAGTGCTGTGACAGGTGATTTTACGGGATGGGCTGTTAGAGGATTTCAGAAAATTGGAGCATTCTTTCAGATACCCGGGCCCGGGCGTAACATAGAAGTACCCCGGCTGATTCTCGGGACATTGCTTAAGTTCCTGCTTCCGGTGACTCTTGTGTTTCTTGCTCTCGGCACTTCCGGTTTCAGAAAGAACACGGCAACTGCGATGATTGTTACCGGCATTGCTGCCGCTTTCCTGTTTTTCCCTTCAGTAAGGTACCGAGCTATATTTTTTCCGGCATTTGCAGTTTCCGTTCCCTGCTTCAGAAAGAAAACCGCACTGACGCTTGCTCTGTTCATAATCGCTGTCTCCCTGTTTTACAATTACCCCGGCAGTGTCAGACCTGGTCTTACAGAGGTTCAGGTGGCAGAGAAGCAGCTGGGAAACGGCAGCTGTGAAATGGCACTTGAAAACCTACGCAAAGCAGAAGAAGCAGGGTACACAGGAGCCGATATACACTCTGTAAGGGGGGCTTGTATTGCCTCATCCGGTGGTCAGTTCCATGATGCTGTGGCAGAGTTTGCGTTGGCACTTGAAATTGCTCCGGAATCTCCAACAGCATGGAAGAACATGGCTGCGATTCTGTGGAACTTCGGTTACATGGAAGGTGCCATTGAAGCTGCTGAAAAGGCTGTGTCACTGAATCCCGCACTCAGGGATGAACTAAAGCCGATTCTCTCTGCAACGGTACGGTAGCTTCAGAACCTGGAAGCAGGTATTTCGTCGGACTGCTTTCTGTCTGATTCTATGTATGGCTTAACATCAAGAAGCGGCGTGCCGTCCAGAGCGCTTAGCCCTGTGGTGTAAACCCTGTTCCCATCGATTTTAAGCACTTTTACAACATCCATACCTATGGTGTTGGGCCGATTGGGAGACCTTGACGCAAACAGCCCTGTTGTTCCGCCGTTCATACTGGGTGGATGGGCAAGGTTGGAACCATTGTAGCCCTTCGCCCTGTCGATGTGAAACAGAACTATTATGTACCTGAATTCTTCAAGGCCGTTGAGCCCGGCGGCATACTTTTCGTCAAGCTCAAGTATGAATTCACCGCTGTTGTCATCTTCCATAGCTTGAAAAGGTGCCATTGTGATGTAGGGAGAATGTATTACGCCAATTGAACTGTAGGTAATTTTCATAATTATAGGTCCTTATGTAGAAATACTCTGTAACCCAGGAAAAACAGCACCGCTGCCCAAACAGCCGGGTAGATAACTTCCCACATTGGAAGCTCTCCGCCAAACCCCAGAAACGCCAGAGCCTCTTCTAGCATTGTTGCCTTTGGCAGAAGGCCCATCTGCAGTGATCTGTAACCTCTCTCAAATGGAAGAACAAAGGTAACAATTCTGGCAACTGTGTAGATGCCTGCTTCATGAAGTTCTTCTACGCCTTTTCCCAGCTCGAACAGATTTCCCATACCAACAGCAAAACCCTCAAGGATGAAGGTAATAAGCATTGCAGGTATCTTTCCCACTATCATTGAAAACAGAATAACAAATGCCCATGTAGCAGAGAGCCACACCGGCATGCTCACAATCGCCAGGGGTATGCTGGAGGGGGTGAACGGGGCGTAGAATGATGTAATTAAAGCGGTAAGACCAAACAGAAGGTATCCGATAATCACCGAAACCATAAGAGGTGCCAGTGCCGTTGAAGCATAAACTTTGAATCTGGACTGTGGAAGAGCTGCCCATATAGACATTCTTCCGGCATCGAGCTCATCGGGAAGTATGCTTGCCCCCAGAATAATAGTGAGCCCCCACACCATTACAGAGAGCATAGAGCCTGCTATAGACAGTGCTGCATAGGCCATGTCTGCGTCTGTGGCCGGAAGACCGCCTTCACTTTGCATGGACTGAGGGTCTGCAGAAGCAATTCCGTGCCAGTACATAAGCAGAAACATGAGTGACAGAATCCCGACTATAAGAAGCAGCTTCCTGCGAGCCATGTGCTCCAGTGCATTAAGAAACATCTGTCTCTCCCTTCATGATTCGCATGAAAATGTCTTCAAGAGATTCTCTGTGAAGCTGTATTCCTGTGAACTCTACGCCGCTCTGTG
>CAZRXU010000062.1:0-15258 GCA_964604135.1 uncultured bacterium
AAGAAGCTGGCACCTTCGCTCGTCATATTTAGCCCCAGCCGATTTACGACTCATAAAACCCCTGCTCCCCCTTGAAATATTGAGCGGGAATATACCAAACAATTGGAATGCAAACAAATATATACATTTTATACTACGTTTCGACTAATCAATATCCCTCTGCAGAAATGAGGGAATTTCCACTTCACTGGTGCTCATATTTCCCGGGCTGGCAGTAGTGTAGGGTCTTGGCAGATTCTCTGTGCCCCTTCTTTCAGCACTGAACGGAAATGATTTGTGCTTCCTCTGCATGGGCAGCTCTTCCGGCTGTTTGTCATCAGACTGCCCGAAGCCAGTCGCGATAACAGTTACTTTAACTTCATCACCCATGTTTTCGTCTACACTTCTTCCAATACGTATTTCCACCATATCTCCAACCACATCAGAAATTACTTTCTGTGCTTTGCTGAACTCAACAAACTTCAGCTCCTGGGAAGAGTGTATGTTTACCAGAACCTCGCGGGCACCCTCTATTGAAATATTGTCGAGCAATTGATTCGAGATTGCCTGTCGGGCGGCTTCTTCTGCTCTGTTCGGGCCAGTGGCCACACCGGTACCCATCATGGCACCTCCACCGCTGGCAATTACCCGTCTTATATCCTCAAAGTCAAGGTTTATCTCACCGGGACAGGATATGATGCTGCTAATTCCCTCTACTGCGTTGGACAGAACTCCATTTGCCACTCCCATAGCCTGGTCAAAAGTGGCATTCTCATCTACCACACTCATAAGCCTGTCGTTGGGAATTACTATCAGCGTATCCAGCGCTGTCTTCAACCTCTGTATACCGTCTTCCGCCCGTTTAGCTCTTATAGCCCCCTCGTAGCCAAACGGCAGGGTAACAACACCCACTGTAATTATTCCGTTGTCCTTGGCTATTCTGGCAATTACCGGTGCTGCTCCGGTGCCTGTTCCACCACCCATACCTGCTGTAATAAACAGAATATCCGCACCGCGCATCAGGTCTTCTATATCGTTAACGCTTTCCTCGGCCGCCTGTTCACCCAGTTCCTGGTTACCGCCTGTTCCCCGGTTTCTTGTTACCCGGCCGCCGATAAGCAGCTGCTCGGTTGCAAGACAACCCTTAAAATCCTGCTGATCGGTGTTCACTGCCACATACTCAACACCGCTGATTCCATCCCGTATCATTCTGGTTATGGCATTGCAGCCACACCCTCCAACTCCCACAACTAAAATCCGAATATTCCCGGTGAGATCTTCTCCCACCTCTCTGATATCGAATACGGCTGCCATGCTATCTCCTTACTTCAGTTTATTAAAAAAATCACTTACTCTCTTCGCTAAATCCCTGTACCCCACAGGCTCCTTCTTCTGCAGTCCTGCCCGTCTCAGTTCCAGTCCGTGCTTTACCAGGCCGATTGCCGTAGCCATTTCAGGTTCGTTCGCCACTTTACTTACAGATTTAACTGCTCGTGGAATTCCAGGCTCAACCTGATGGCCGGTAATTACCGATGCTGCCTCTATGATACCGTTCATGCGGGCTGCTCCACCTGTTACTACCATGCCGCCTGTGAGATTTGACTGACCGACTCCGGAAGCTGATATCTCTTCAGCAGCGAAATTGAAAATTTCTTCAATTCTCTGTGCCGCAAGCTGAGTTAGAAGCGGAAGTGCCACTGAAACAGAACCTCTTCCCCCTACTTTTCTTACAGCCAGTGTGCTCTTCTCGGCAAACTGATTGATCGCTGCCACTTTCTCGATCTTCAGCTTCTCAGCGTCATTCCATGATATCCCAAGACTCTGTATGTCTGTTGTTATTCTGTCGCCACCCATGGCAAACGAGGAAAGGTGCACAGGTGCTCCTCCCAGGTACACAACCAAATCGGTATTAGCTGACCCGATATCGACAACAACTGTTCCAACCTGTTTTTCATCACGGTTTAACACCGCTGACGCACTTGCCACAGCAGATGGAATCACTGCCTCAACTGTAATACCTGCATTCTGCACAACTGTTCTGAGGTTCTCTGCAGCGATTTTATCGGCGTAGATCGTGTAAACTCTGGCTTCAACTGAAACGGATTTAAGGCCCACAGGAGGGTCGGGAAGCTGAGAAAATCCGCTAAAAGAATAATCGCGAACTGTCCTTTCAAGAACCTCACAGCCTGAGGGCAAAGTTATGTTGCCGGCGTTTTCTTCAACCTTTCTTATGTGCTCATCTGTAATCTCTTCCGGATACTCGGATCTGCCATCCCCTATCTGCATTGCCGACGATGACAGAATGCCTCTGACATGAAGCCCTGTTATGTTCACAAATGCCGAATCCACCTCAAGGCCGCACATTTCCTCTGCTTCCTCTACCGCCTTCTGAATTGCCTCTGCGGCAATGGCAGCATTCACAAGAACGCCCTGACGGATATGCCCTGTGCACAGCGCAATTCCCACACCGGCTATTTCCAGCTCTGAGTTCTCGTGCTGAATGGCTATTACACATCTGACCCCGGAGCAGCCTATGTCTATTCCTGCTATTGTGTTGTTTTCCATCATGTTTCCTCCGCAGATCTCATCACTGCCTGATGTCTGAATCTGAGATCCACCTCATTTATCTGTTCTGTAACCACCGTACTGACAGTACACCAGTTTCGCCAGTTTTCCAGAGCCCGGTCCGGATCTATTACTATTCGCACTCCGTTCTGCGTAACAACAATTGAGGTGCTGCTTACCTGAATTGGAACAGAACTGTCAAATCCGTATTTTGAAAAGAGATTTATAGCTGAAGCAATTACACTGCCATCTGGAGCTCCAACAATGTTGAGTACAGGAAGCTCACTGCTGATCCAACCCACTGGAAGCAGTTCTCCCCGCAGCGTAACAGGAACCCGCTGCAACCCGTAATCAAGCACGAATGCTGGTTTTCCAGTGGCAAATGTTACAACTATCGTTTCAGGATACTGAATGCGCACTGTGACGGAATCAACACCAGTCAGGTTCTCTATTTCCAGCCTAAGTGAATCTGTGTTCAGTTTTAACAGTGATACACCGAAGTACGGCCGCAGTACGTCAGCTATTTCAACAGAATCAACCATACAAGAGTTGTCTATTCTTGCTCTGGTGAGATTTATGCGGTTGTTTCTCTCTGCCCATCTGACTCCCAGCAGCACCAGAACCGCAAATACAACCACAGCAGAGGTAAACTTCAGCAGGTTTTTCATTGAATTACCTCCTGCAGAATTCTTCTTGCTTCCGCGTCCACCGAACCGGCCCCCATGAACACCAGTATTCCACCCTCTGCGGCTCTGACAATGCCTTCTATCTGATCCATTGAAATACTCTCACAGCGGGCACCGCTTCTCTTCGCCACGCCGCACACAAGAGAGCTGTCCACGCCCGGCAGAGATTCTTCCCGTGCTTTGTAAACAGGCAACACATAAGACCTATCTGCAATTCTAAGAGCAGCTCCCATCTCCCTGTACAGAAGCGATGTTCGCGATGGAAGATGAGGCTGGAAAACAACAGTTACAGCACCATCTGTCAGCTTTTTCACAGAACTGAGTGCCGCCGCAATTTCATCCGGATGGTGGGCATAATCACTTACAATTACTGTGTTTCTGTAGTTACCTATTCTTTCCAGCCGTCTTGAAACACCTGGCCAGGTTGCAAGGGCCTCAATAGCCCTGGCCGGTTCTACACCGCACGCCATTGAAAGGGCAATCGCCACTTGGGCATTTCTTACATTGTGAACACCCGGAGCAGGCAGAAACCCGTTGTAGCCAAACAATCTGTACTTCTCTCCCCACCCTTTGTAACTGCCTACTTTCGCATCAATATTTCCACCGGGACCGCTTGTAAGTATTTTTCTACCAATACGCTCTGCCCAGAATCCAAGACCAGGTTTTTCCATTGGGACAATTACCGTACCCCCTGGAAGAACAGATTCAAGAAATACCTGAAAAGCCCATTCAAGAGCCTCCGGAGAACCGTAACACTCTAGATGCTCCAGGGCAAAACTGGTGACGGCGGCATGGGATGGTGTGAGGCGTAGGAAAGTTCTGTCAAATTCGTCGGACTCCACAATAGCAAGCTCTCCTCCAGGTCTGAAGTTGCCATTCCAGCTCTTCACATTACCGCCAACGAAAACTGTAGGGTTAAGACCTTCCTCCTGTGTGATCCAGCCAAGCATAGATGTTGTTGTTGTTTTTCCGTGAGCTCCTGCTATAGAAACCACCTTGTGAGAGGAAGCGAGTTCTGCCAGTGCTTCGCTTCGCCTGAGAACTGGAATTCCCATGTGTTTCGCTCTAGCAATTTCTTCATTGTCTGCAGGAATAGCAGCGGAAAACACAAGCTGCTGTATTCCATTCAGATGACCGGTGGAATGACCGGTTTCCACAGATATTCCCAGCTCCGCCAGAGAGGCTAGTTTTTCCTGCGACGGAGCCCCGTCGCATCCTGATACACTGTGCCCCAGAGCACTGTACCACCCGGCGAGAGCACTCATACCTGATCCGCATATTCCCATGATGTGCACGTTCATTGTACCAGCTCCCTGAGGTGGGAAACAATGCTCAGAGCCGGATCAGAAGGGAACACTGAACTCATTGCCTGTGACATTTTCTGCAGTTTTTCTGTGTCTGCTGCCAGGTTGACAACTGTGTTAACAAGACCGGAAGATTTCGTGCTCTCCTGTTGCGCCATCACAGCACCACCTGTTTGCACTACCGCTTCCGCATTTGCTGTCTGGTGATCTTCCGCTGCGAAGGGATAGGGAACAAGCACTGCAGGAAGCCCGAAGTGTGCCAGTTCCGCGATTGTCTGGCCTCCAGCCCGTGCCACAACAAGATCTGCCGCAGAATACCACACGGAAAGATCGCGAACAAAAGATTTTATTTTTATACCCTGAAGCCGACCTGATCTGTTCAGCACCCTGCTGTAATCTGTTTCACCACTCTGAAGCAAAACAAATACATTTTCTGTAGCAACGCTGAGTGCAAAATCGTTTATGGCAGCAGCACCTTGGCTGCCACCCAGGAAAAGAATTACAGAACTGTTTTCTGGAATTCCAAGAGTTGCACGCGAGTCAGCCACCCTTCTCAACTTGCCTGAAACCGGAGTTCCAGTATGAACCACCTGGCAGTTAAGCCCCTTCCCACCTCCGGAGAATCCAGTATAGGCTATTCTGCAGAATCTGGAGGCAATTCTGTTGCTTTTCCCTGGGATGGCATTGCTGTCAAAAAGTGCGGCTGGTATGCCAAGAGACCTGGCTGCCGCAACAGCAAAGAACGATGAATAGCCACCTGTTCCAAGCACCACATCAACACCAGTAGATTTTAGAAGCGACCTGGCGGAGAAAAACGATTTTCCGCCGGTAAAAGGAAGAAATATTCTGTGACCTTTGTCTACTCTGGGTGGATTCATTATGGAAACATTTTCAATGTTAGCGTACATCAGAGCATCGACAGGCCTCGGAGTACACACATAGGAAACCTTGAAATACTCAGATGCAGTTTGTCCAACGGCAATTGCCGGGGTGATGTGACCACCGGTTCCTCCGCCTGCTACAAGAAGGTGCTTTGTGCTCACGATGAAGACCTCCTTGATATTCCAAGCACTGTACCTATGCTTATGAGGCTTACCATCATCGATGTTCCACCCCAGGAGATCAGAGGAAGCGGCATTCCGGTAACAGGAATCACTCCGCTGTTCACCATTGTGTGTATCATCACACCTGTGATCAGAATTGCCGTTACGCCCCCGCCAACCACGGCTCCGAATGAGCTGCTAGCACTTTTAGACATCCACAGTGCCGAACTGAACAACAGGAAGAAGAGTACCATCACAGCTGTTGTTCCCAGAAATCCGGCCTCTTCCCCGATCACTGCCAGTATGAAATCAGTGTAGGCTTCAGGAAGAAAACCTCGTTTCTGACGACTCTGCCCCAGCCCTCTGCCGTAGAAACCACCACTTCCAAGAGCGATTCTTGCCTGTAAAGTCTGGTAGTTATCGTTCTGCTCAAGGCTGTCTCCCTGCAGAGAAGCCCTTATTCTGTTCAACTGATAGTCATCCCGTACAAGAACAGCACCTGAACCCAGAAGAAACACCGTACCCATCAGAATAAACAGGTGGGAAAACCTTGCACCTGCCACGAACAGAACGATGAGCATCACGAACAGGGTAAATGCCGTACCTGACAGATCCGGCTGAAGCATCGTGAGCAGACTGGGAAGAAGTGCAAGAGAAGCGATAGCAAGAACACCCTTGAATGTTCTTATATCCACAGTTCCCTTTGAAATAAGTAGAGCAGACACAAGAACAAAGCCGAATCTCATAAAATCCGATGGCAGGATTCTGATGCCCAGATCAAGCCACCTCACAGAGCCGTTTATTCTGGGTGCATACTGTGTTTCCTTGAATACAAGCGTGGCAATTATTGCCAGAAAGCTTAAAATATACACCGGTATTGCAATCCGTTTGAAAAATGTACCAGAACGGTGAGACAGCACAACACAGACGATAATACCGAATACTATCCTTATGAGATGATTCCTGAGATAAGTAGCATCTGAATGGGTATCTCGCAGAGAATAGAAGGAGCTGGCAGTTCCAACAGCAAGAATTCCAACAACCAGGATAACCGCCGTTGTTCCAATAAGCATTTTACGCGCCATAGCTGTGCTGCCTGTCATTTAAGCGCCTGCACAATTCTTCTGAAGTGCTCGCCGCGCTCCTCAAAGCTTGTATACTGGTCAAAGCTGGCGCACCCGGGGGAAAGAAGTACTGTATCGTTTTCTTCCGCACGGGAAAGAGCCTCTTCCACTGCCTGATGGAGATCGTCTACAACAACAACATGAACAGTACCGTGCCACTGACCGGCAAGACTCTCTGCACCGGATCCAAACACAATTACGGATTTTACTTTGTGCACAATCAGTTCATTGAGAACCGAATAATCACTGTCCTTCTTCTTCCCTCCAGCGATCAGAATTACCTTTCCATCAAAACTCTCCAGTGCCACCTTCAGTGAGTCAACATTTGTTGATTTGGAATCATTGAACCACAACAGGCCAGCTGCCTTACCTAGAGGCTCTATGCGATGGGGTACACCTGGGAAATCCGAAAGCCCGGGAACGAGATCTTCAACAGATATTCCGTAGGAAGCTCCCAAACAGATAACCGCCAGTGCATTAGCAATGTTGTGTTTCCCGTGGAGTGCCAGCTCCCGGGAATGCATTACCTCACCGGTTCCCGACTTACCTGTGTAGTACAGCATTCCGGCAGAATCCATCCATGCCCCCTGAGGAACCTGCTGCCTCAATGAAAAAAACATCTGTTTCCCGTTTGAAGTACTTCTGTACTCGTTCAGCAACGGGTCATCGTAGTTCAGAATTGCAGTGTCATCCGGGCCCTGATTCTGAAATACCCTGGCCTTTGCCCTGCCGTAGTTCTGCATTGTTATGTGTCGAGCCAGATGATCCGGGGTGAGGTTAAGAACAACGGCGGAAGAAGCTTTGAGGCTCTGGGTGGTTTCAAGCTGATAACTGCTGAGTTCAAGAACGAAAACCCTGCACTGCGGGTTATCCAGAACTGCGTCACAAAATGCGTAGCCCATATTGCCTGCAGCTACTGCACCAGCCTCTGGAGATGACATGTTTATAGCGTGGCTGAGCCACAGAACGGTTGTTGTTTTTCCATTTGAGCCTGTTACAGCAAGAACATCCGTGGAGGTGTTCTTCAACGCCAGCTCTACCTCACCAATAACCGGAATGCCCAGCTTCTCCGCCTGCAGAACAACTGGAGCCGTTACCGGAACACCTGGGCTTAAAACCAGCAGAGACAAACCGGACAGGTCATCACTGGAACAGATGCCAAACACTGTTTTGCTCATGTGTTCGGTAGCTGAAGCTGATTCCCTGCTGTCAAAACCGGTAACTGTGTACCCGCAGTATGCAAGCATCCTGGCTGCTGCAGCTCCGCTTCGGCCTGTTCCGACAACACCTGCTTTTTTTCCCGTTCCGTCCAACCGCTTTATCACCCTCCGCCTACCTTATCTTGAAAGTGCTCAGTGCCAGCAGCGCAAGAATCACCGCAACAATCCAGAATCGAACAACAACCTTGCTTTCAGACCAGCCTAGAAGTTCGAAATGATGGTGAATAGGGGCCATCCTGAAAACACGTTTTCCCGTTCTTTTAAAATGCCCCACCTGTATCATTACGCTGAGGGCTTCCGCCACGAACACACCCCCAACAAGTACCAGCAGCAGTTCGCTTCTGGTTACTACAGCCATTGACCCTATTGCTCCACCAAGGGCAAGAGAGCCGGTATCACCCATGAAAACCTCCGCTGGATTGGAATTGTACCACAGAAATCCGAGACAGGCTCCAACAGCAGCTCCGGCAAACACAAACACCTCACCAACCCCCGGCAGGTGAGAGAACTGCAGATAACTGGCAAAACTGGCGTGGCCCAGAAAGTAAGCCAGAGCGCCGAATGTAAGAATTGAGACCATGCTTACACCTGTGGCCAGCCCGTCCAGACCATCAGTAAGATTCACGGCATTGGATGTTCCTGCCAGCACAAGAACAACAAGAAAAACGTAGAATACTCCCAGATTCAGTCTTACATTTTTTATGAAAGGCATTGTTGTTTCAGTTGATCTGATGGTAATCTCGTGTGCATCATCAAGATTTACAGTTCTCACAGAGGGCACAAGATTTAACTCAACCCGGGAATCCGCGTGCTGCGGAGGTGTAAACATAAGCCATACCCCGACTACAATTCCAAGAGCAACCTGACCTGCAAGCTTGTACCTGCCCACAAGCCCCTTTGATGAATGTCTGATTACCTTCAGGTAGTCATCGAGAAGCCCGATAAGACCCATCCATACAGTTGATACCAGAACAACGAGAAGGGCTGTACTGTTAAGACGACCCCACAGAAGTACCGGCACCAGAAGAGAAACGATTATTATCAGCCCGCCCATGGTTGGGGTGCCCTGCTTTTTAAGATGGCTGGAAGGTCCATCTGACCTTACTTCCTGACCGATCTGGTGGCTGTGGAGATAATGGATTATTCTGCCACCAAACAAAAAGCTGAGAAGCATGGCAGTAAGGGTTGCTCCTGCAGCACGGAAGGTAATGTACCCGAAGAGATTGAAAAATGCAGAAGCCTCTCTGAACCGGTACAGCAACCAGTAAAACATCAGATCCCTTCCCTTCGCAGCTCCTGAACAAGCATTCCAAGTTTTATTGAATTGCTGCCTTTAACCAGAACTGTAGAGCCAGGCTCCGCCAGTTTTCTTAGCAGCTCCAGCGCGTCATGCCAGTCTTCGGCAATATGCACTGGAAGTGTTGTTCCCGATGTACTTGCTTCTTTGTACAGCCGACCGACAAGAATTACCAGCTCGAAACCCGATTCCTCAACTTTCCTTAGAATCGCGCGGTGGCTCTGTTCAGAGTTTTTACCCAGCTCAAGCATGTCTCCCAGAACCGCAACAAGTGGTTTTTCATACAGCTGTACTGTGGCTTCTATGCAGGCAGCAGTTGATTCAGGGTTTGCATTGTAGCTCTCGTCAACAACGGTGTATTTATCTGTGTGGAAAACCGCTCCTCTTCCTGCTTCAGGATGAAGTTCCGAGATAGCCAGGGCTGATTCCACTGGGTCGGCACCAAGCCTCTGGGCAGCAGCTATGGCTACTACAGCATTCTGCATGTTGTGTTCCCCACCATATTCAAGTGCAAGATCGATGCCCCATGGCATGGCTCTGCCGTTTTCAAGGTAGCAGTCTCCCCCTGTACCGTGGGTAATTATCTCAAGCCCTCTGAGTTCCGCCTCTTTAAGAAGAATTTCCTCTCCTGAAGGAATCACTGCCACTCCGCCGGACTCTGTGCAGTGAAGAAGCTCTGCCTTAGCCCGGGCAATTCTGTCTCTGGTTCCAAAGAACTCTATGTGTGCAGTACCAATATTTGTTACAACAGTGAGGTTGGGCCTTGCAACCCACCCAAGCCTAAGAAGCTCACCTGCATGATTCATACCCATCTCAAGAACAAGTATTTCAATATTTTCCGGTGTGTTAAGCAGTGTGATTGGAAGCCCAAGATGGTTGTTCAGGTTACCCTGGGTCTGCCATGTTTTGAACCTTGTAGAGAGTGCAGCGGCAAGCATTTTTCTTGTTGTTGTTTTTCCGCTCGACCCGGTGATGCCCACAACTGGATACCCCATGCAGTCCCGTGCCCAGGCACCAGCCTCCATCAGAGCTTCCTCTACACTGTCGACCTCCAGAATCGGCCCGGTGAATCCGTCTCTGGACACCACAGCGGCTCCGCCGGCACCAAGGGCATCCTTCACAAAGTTATGCCCGTCAGTGTTGCTTCCGGAGAGGGCGAAGAACAGAGATGCCGGCCCTGCTGTGCGGGAATCAATGGTAACACGGTTGAAACTGTATTCCCCGGGAGCTGGACACCCGAGCCTTGCTGAAAGAGATATCAGAGAGCGCATCTGTACCCCCTGCCGGTAAGCGCATGTCTGGCCTGTTCCCTGTCGTCAAAGTGGATTTTTTCAGTACCCAGTATCTGATAGTCTTCGTGCCCCTTGCCTGCTATTATCAGTACATCGCCAGCAGAGGCTGAATTAACAGCCATTTTTATGGCTTCTGCTCTGCTTTCTTCAACAATGGGAGAATACTGGTGGCCGATACCCGCGAGTATTTCCCGTATAATGGCGTTAGGATCTTCAGTTCTGGGATTGTCACTGGTAACAAACACTGTGTCTGCAATTTCGACGGCGATTCTTCCCATTATCGGACGCTTCCTGTTGTCTCTGTCGCCTCCGCACCCGAAAACAACAATGAGCTTGTTTTCTGCAATAACTGAACCCTGTTTAAGAACCCGTTCCAAAGCATCGGGAGTGTGGGCATAGTCAACAGCAACAAGAAACTCCTGACCGCAGTCTACCCGCTCCATTCTTCCTGGAACTCCGGGAAATGAACCGGCGGCATGCACTGCATCCCCTGTGGGAATACCAAGCTGAACAGCAGCTGCAATGGCACCTGCAGCATTGTAGATGTTGAAGCGTCCAGGTGCCTTGATTCTCACATTGTAACTGCCCTCAGGTGTGCAGAGAACAAAGGAGGAACCGGACGGCTTAACTTCAATCTGTGTTATTCTGTAGCTGTCTTCCGGGCGCTCCCCGAATGTGATGGCCCCGGGAACATCCGGCCAGTGAGGAGCATAGGTTCCAACGATGGTTACTCCGGAATTCTTGTTCAGCGAAAACAGCCGCTTTTTGGTGTTCAGGTAGTCTTCCATGGTGGGGTGAAAATCAAGGTGATCCTGTGAAATATTGGTAAACAAAGTTACATCAAATCTCACACTGCTTACCCGGTCAAGGGCAAGAGCGTGGCTGGAAACCTCCATAACACATGCTTTGTCTTCTGCTGCCACCATTTCTCTCATGAAGGCTGAAACTTCAAGGGAATCAGGCGTGGTAACAGAAGCCGGAATGCTCTTCCCCCCTGCAATGTGACCTACAGTTCCCATTATTCCAGTATTGATTCCGCAGTGTTCCATGATCCATCGCAGGATATGGGCGGTGCTTGTTTTACCGTTTGTACCGGTAATACCCACTGTTGCCAGTTCATTCCAGGGTTTGCTGTAGAAATTTGCCGAAACCAGGGCAAGAAGGCTTCTGTTGTTCCCGGAACTGTTTACCACAACAGATGATGAGGTTGTGTTCATCAGAGCGTGCTCGGTTATCACCACAGATGCTCCAGCTGCCAGGGCGCTTTCCGCGTAGTCGTGACCATCGTTTGACATGCCTTTGATGGCTACAAACAAAAATCCGGGCACTACTTTTCTTGAATCGTATGCGATGCCGCTGATTTCCATATCTGAAAGCTTCGGAGACAGCTGAATGTGTGTTCCCTCAAGCAGGTGTTTCAGCTTCACGGCATTCCTCCCACGGCAACAACCGTTTCATCTGCCGGTACAGGCTGGCCAAGGGCAATCTCCGGTGAGGTCGACAGTATCCTCGAAACTATTCTTTCGAACACGGGAGCCGCCAGCACACTGCCCCATCTGTACTGGTAATCGGGCATATCAAATACCACAACAGCAACAAGCCCCGGGTTGTCTGCAGGAACCATTCCGGCAAAAGCCGACAAATATCCATCCTGAACAAGGCGTTCTGCTGTTCCGGTTTTTCCTGCAACAGTAACACCTGGCACCTGGGCACTCTGACCTGTTCCATCGGTAACAACTGCAGACAAGACCTGCCTTACCTCTGCTGCCGTTTCCCGGGAAATAATTCTATGGGCAGGTGACTCTGCCAGAGGGCGAAGCAGCCCCCCTTCACCGGTAGATTCTACAAGTCTTGGGCGGTATAGAAGCCCTCCGTTGGCAATGGCACCGTAGGCCATAGCCAGCTGCAGCGGTGTAGCAGATACCTCCTGACCTATGGCAAGATTCGCCTTTGAAAGAGTTGACCAGTTGCGAAGATCGGTGATTATTCCGCTCTGCTCACTGGGAAACTCAATTCTGGTTTTACTGCCGAAGCCAAAACTCCTGCAGTATTCGTAAAACAGTGAATCAGGTATTGTTGATGCCAGTTGAATTGTTCCCACATTGCTGGATCGGGCAATAACACCTGTTAAATCAAGAACTTCCCCGATTGGATGGCTGTCACCAATTCTGTATCCGCTGATCTCAATGTAACTTTTGGTGCAGTCAAACGAGTCGGCGAGAGACACAGTGCCAGCATCAAGAGCAGCAGACAGTGTTACAGCCTTGAATACTGAACCTGGTTCTGTGGAACTCTGCACGCAATGATTCATAGCCAGTGAACCGTTTTCGTTGAGTACCGGGTAGCTGGCCATGGCTAGAATATCCCCGTTATCGGGGTTGATGATTACCGCGGCTCCCCAGTTCGACCCGGATGCTTTCACTGCCACTTCAAGTTCTTCCTGTGCAATTTCCTGGTATCTGGAATCTATAGTAAGGTACAGGTCTTTCCCATTCACCGGCGCAATATTGGCTGCAGTTGCATCGAAAGCACTAAACTGACCCCAGGAGCATGTTTGATAATAACTTACGCCGTCTGTACCCTCAAGAAAATCTTCCATGTAGTATTCAAGCCCCTGGGATACATTCTCGTTGTGGGTACCGATTACAGGTGTTATGGCCTGAGCCATGGGATAAACTCTTCTTGTTACAAAACTGCAGTCTGCGTGTTCAGGAACAGAATTGATTATCTGCGAAGCAAATTCCCACGGAACATTTTCCGCAATTACTGTGTAACCTGCCCCCCTTTGAACGGGAACTGAATACCGGGAATACTCTCCTAACAGCATTACCAGAGAATCAACCTCTGCGGTGTTTTCATCGGGAATTTGAGGCCAGAAAACGGAAAAGGTCGCTTCTGTTACATTTCCGGCAAGCAAGTAGCCGTTTTTGTCATATATGTCTCCACGCCTGGCCTGTATGCTTACCTGTTTTGTCTGCTGCCGCTCTGCCCTTTGCAGATACTCTTCGTGGTGCATAATCTGTATGCCTGCCATTTTCGATACGGAAAGCACAACAAACACACCGCTCAATACAATAAGAAAGCTCAGGCGTGCTGAGACCCTTTCCATTCCGGATGTCGCCGCGCTCATTCAGAAACCTCCAGGAGAACAAAGCTTTCCAGGGGAAGCGGAGTGAGGCCAAGCCTGGTTCCCAGTTCACTCAGACGACCCGGTGCTTCGAGCTCTGCAATTCTTGAAACCAGAGTTTGTTGTGTGCTTTTCAGGCTATCATTGGATGCCGAAACAACGGCAAGCTCTATAGACGCCGTTATGTATATGTTGCGAACGATCAACTGCGCCACAGAAAACAAAACAATACCCGCAGCCCCGATAAGCAGGAAACGCTTTACAAAAGGGTTCACAGCCTCACCCCCAGCCTGAGCCTGGCACTTCTGGCCCTGGAATTAGCCCTCTTCTCTGCTGAGGCTGGCAGCATCCACGGAGGGTCGAACTGCCGGAAATACTGTGAATCTCTGAAATGCAGTTTTATAAGCCTGTCTTCAAGCGAATGGAATGTAAGAACTGCTATTCTGCACCCGGATTGTGTCCACTGGTGCATTTCAGAAAGAAGCCTTTCAAGATGCCCGAGTTCATCATTCACCATAATCCGTATTGCCTGAAACACTCGTGCAAGGGGCTTCACAGGATTGCCGCGAACTGCTGAACGCACTGCGTCAGCAAGATCGTCTGTTGTGCTCAGCGTCTTCTTCTGTTTGATTGCCCGGGCAATAGAACGGGAGCGACCCTCTTCTCCGTAACGGTAAATAACATCTGCAATCTGTTTTTCTGTTCTAATACGCAGCAGCTGTGACGCTGGTACTCCCCTGCTCTGATCAAACCGCATATCCAGAGGACCGGATGTTCTGTGCGAAAAACCCCTTTCAGGAGTATCCAGCTGTATGGAACTGAGACCGAGGTCAAACAGTGCGCCGCCAGCGAGAGGCAGACCTTCGGCTGCAAAAATATCAGGCAGTTCAGAGTAGCTTGAATTAACTACCATAACATTGCTTCCAGCAAACTTCTCTGAAAGAACCCTGAATGCTGAAGGATCCCTTTCAACTGCCAATATCCGGCAGTTAGGCAAAGCCCTTGAAAAGATAGCTGTGTGACCACCTCCACCTGATGTTCCGTCAACAATCAGATCAGGCGATGAAGCACAGAGGTATTCCAGAATCTCTTCAGGCATAATTGGACGATGCCCCTGTTCCATTCACACTCCCCTAAATAGGTAGATCAAGCCCCTCGGCAATTTCTTCCGGTGAAAAACCTGCTTCATCTATGTAGGAACTGTAGCGTTCCGGCTGCCAGAGTTCAATTGTGTCAAACTTGCCCAGGAACATTACTTCACCTGTAATCCCGGCCTTCTCTGCGAGCTCTGCAGGAATTGTTATTCTTCCCTGTGAGTCTACACTTACTGCCCGCAGATACTGTGCCAGCTTTCTTACAAAAAAACGTGTTTCTCTGTTGCGAGGCAGGGAAAGCAGCTTTTCCTCCAGCTCTTGCCACCGCTGCGGAGGATACAGAACGAGACACCCCTCCATGCCCACATTCAGATACATGTCTTCTGCTGTAAGCTGACGTCTGAACTGGGCTGGAACACTTACTCTGCCCTTTTCGTCCAGTGTGTGTTTGTGAGTACCGATGAACGCTGCCATAATTTTCCCTCCGCAGCTATCATTATCCCACTTTCACCCACTGTCAACCCACT
>CAZRXU010000063.1:0-15219 GCA_964604135.1 uncultured bacterium
GAAACACCGCCTCAGTACTGAAAAACATCAAGCGCCTGTACCGGCGCGAGCCCCAATACTACCCCCATGAAACTGCTCTGTCAACGGGGACTCGATAAGTGGTTGAGACGCGCCAAGAAACAGCAGTCAAACACTGACAGCAGCTGTTTCACAACCTGCCTAAAACTTGCCTGGGAATAGACATTGAATGGTAGCGCCTCACAGGCGGGATGGAAAGCATGCCGATGTAGTATTTTCGGTCAGACTCCTACTTTCCCGGCCAGACAAGGGAGTAGCTAACACTTCTTCCCCCGCCGGGTTCTCTTCTTATCACGCCCTTTTCCAGCAGATCTGCCAGATCTCTCTTGGCTGTCTCCCTGGTGGTTTTTGCCAGTGCTCTGTACTTCCGGTTTGTAAGATATCCCTCAAAACCTTCCGGTCCGTACTGTGAAAGTTTTCTTACTACCTTCCTCTGCCTTTCACTCAAAGAGATACCGGCAAGAATCAACCAGAACCTCCCCACCCTTTCAGCACAGCCTATACTGTCCAGGGTCTGACTTAATGCCTTCCGCATGCATTCAAAAAACCATATCAACCACTGTGTAATATCACCATTTCCCCTTTGCACCTCTTCCAGAACCTCGTAGTATCTGCCTCTCTCTGCAAGTATCTGCGATGAAAAGCTGTACATTCTCTTTCCATTCTTCTCATCCTGCGCCAGAGCCATATCAGTTAATGACCTGGCAACTCGTCCATTGCCATCTTCGAACGGGTGTATAGTGACAAAATACAGATGTGCCTTCGCTGCCTTTATGAGCCCGTCCATGCCGTGCGACTCGTTAAACCAGTGCAAAAACCCAGAAATCTCCGCTTGTATTCTATCTGATGGCGGTGCTTCAAAGTGAACAGTTTCGTACCCTGGAACTCCGGAAACTACCTGCATAGGTGATAAACCCGTCCTCCATTCTCCAACTGCAATTTTCTGCAATCCCGAATAACCGGTTGGAAAAAGGGAAGCCTGCCAGCTCTTGAGTTTTTCTGCTGTTAATTCTTTCCTGTAGTTCATTGTGGCATCGAGAAGCATCTCTACAAGTCCATCCGCATATCTGTCTCTTCTGCCTGCCGCTGCTCTGTCTATGCCCAGCCTGCCTGCAATTGATGAACGCAGACTTGCCCGGTCAACAGGAGAGTTCTCTATCGCTGCAGTAGAGAAGGCCTCGTTCTCCAGCTGGTCTGCAACAAATTCCAGCCCAAGAGATTCAGCCTTGAGGTAAAGCATTCCCTGAAGCCTGCGAACTCTGCCAAGAGGTTGAAGAATATCTTCACTTCGCCAGACCATCTCCGGCCATTCTTCAAGCTGCCAGATATACCTGCTCAAGCTCTTCTCCTCTGTAGTGACCCAATCCCCGCCTCTATTCGGGTCGTTTCTTGACCCATTATAGCCAGCCAATACCGTTCAGTCAACAAACGATCACCGGAAGACAGCGTTCAGGCCGGCTGAAGTGCCTGAAACCGGCACTGGTAACTCAATTGCACAGAATGGATGATGAATGCTACTGCAACTTATTGCTTGAAAATCAGATACTGAGGCTGTCCGCTCCGCTAACCTCAGCTGTATCTTCAGCTCCGATGAGTTTACTCTCTGAATGAAAAGCTGTGCTTTCCACGCTCTGCAGTTCCGTTTCTATGGATGTTTCCATGGGTGTGTCATGTGTAGCCTGCCAGGAGATCATCACAGAGTTAAGGGCAACTGATACAATAACACCTGTAAGCACTACACCAACGAATGCGGATAAAACCGATAACAGCTTCCCCCACTTGCTGCCTGGTACTGTTTTGCCATATCCGACCGTAAGTGCTGTTATAAAAGTAAAGTAGAGAGACTTTGAATAACTCTGCCATTTTTCGATGTTGCATGTGATCTTCGCAAGAAGGAACAGAATCCCGGCCAGAAACACAAGAACCGGGCTCACCATGAACAACCCTGTTACAAACAGCTCTACAAACTTCAGCGTAAACCTTATAGGAAGAAAATCCACGGGTCCTCTCTCTACTTCCGCGTCAACACAGTGTTGACACCGATGGCTGCTTCATCACACGGGAAACTCATACCTTCCTAAAAAATAGCATAGATAAACGGGGCAAGAACAGATCCCTGCGTCAGGACAAGAATCAGACTCAACAGCAACAGAACCACAATAATAGGGGTTAACCACCACTTCTTTCTTACCTTGAGAAAATCTACCACTTCTCTAATTCGCCCCATGATAACACCTGCTCAGTCTCAGTAAGGTTTGTCCGGTCTGCTTGAAGGACCGCCGTGATCAACATCTATCCAGTAGGAATTCAGATCCCGCTGAAATCCCCTGCGCACAGAGTTCTTCCCCAACACGCGAAGAAGCAGCCCTGTGGGTACAATTGCAAATATATAAACAAGAACCAGAAGAACATTAGTCATAATGAAACCCATAACTGATGCCAGTTTCATCCAGTACTTCTCTACCGGCGAAAGAGCTTTCGGCAAAACAAGCGCCACAAACAGAAAAGCAACAGATGGAACTGCCGTGTAAACCCAGGCTGCCCTTCCCCTTAATACCAGTAGAACACTGATAACTCCGAAAGCGAAACTCATAAGCAGCCCGTACTTTCGTAGCTGGCCTGTGGTCCTTGCCTTAACTGAGGCTTCAGTCAAGTTCATATATCTCCCGCCAGTTTTTTTCCTCGACCAGCGGTGGCTGGTCCTGCTTGTTCAGAAGCATGTTTCCAAGCACCAGAACATCCATCTCCGTTCTCATGAAGCACAGATAGGCATCCTGTGGAGAGCATACAATGGGTTCTCCGCGAACATTGAAGCTTGTGTTTATCAGCACACCGTACCCGGTTTTTTCTTTGAAGGATTTTATCAGGCGGTAGTATCTGGGGTTGTATCTGCCGTCTACAGTCTGCACCCTTGCGGAATAATCTATGTGGGTAACTGCAGGGATATCAGATCTTGGGACATTAATCTTTTCAATCCCGAAAAGCTTCTGCTGTTCCTCGGTCATATTTTTGCATCGATTCTGCTGCACCTTAGCAACCAGCAGCATGTAGGGGCTTGCCGCCTGAAGGTCGAAATACTCCTCAGTATCCTCAAGCAGAACAGAAGGTGCAAAAGGTCTGAATGATTCCCGGTTCTTTATTTTAAGATTCATTATTGACTGCATGGTGGCAGACCTTGGGTCACCAACTATTGACCTGTTACCAAGAGCCCTTGGGCCAAATTCCATTCTTCCGTTGAACAATCCCACAACTTTGCCGGTATCAATCGATTCAACCACTGAATCGATCAGAGAATCTTCATCCATCTCCGCATAAGGAAAGCCGCCAGCCTCCAGAAACTCTTTGATCTCACCATCCGTCCATGAAGGTCCCAGATATGATCCCTTCTGAAGGTCGTTGACCTCATCAACTTCCCTTTTCCCATCAAGAATCTGATGCCATGCAAACAAAGCAGCTCCCAAGGCCCCGCCGGCGTCACCTGCAGCAGGCTGAATCCAGATGTCTTCAAATACCTTCTCTCGGAGCAGTTTGCCGTTGGCAACACAGTTCAACGCCACACCGCCTGCAAGCACCAGTTTTTTCTCTGCTGTCTGTTTCCGAACATACCTGCCGGTTCTAAGAATTACTTCCTCAGCAACAGCCTGAACCGACGCTGCAAGATCCATGTCTCTCTGTGTCAAACTGCTTTCAGGCTTTCTGGGCGGCCCTCCGAAGAGATCGTGAAACTTCCCTGAAGTCATTGTAAGCCCCTGGCAGTAGTTGAAGTATTTCATGTTCAGTCTGAAACTGCCGTCCTGTTTCAAGTCCATAACATTGTCAAGAATTGTCTGAACAAACCTGGGCTCTCCGTAGGGAGCCAAACCCATAACCTTGTACTCGCCGGAATTCGCCCGAAACCCGGTGTACGATGTAAAGGCCGTGTAAAGAAGACCCAGACTGTGAGGAAAGTGCATCTCTTTATTAAGTTCAATACGGTTACCGTGCCCTGTACCCCAGGCCGTAGTAGTCCACTCTCCCACACCGTCCATTGTTACAATAGCGGCATCGTTAAACGGGCTTGGAAAAAAAGCCGAAGCAGCGTGAGACTGATGGTGTTCAGGAAAGTACACTGCTCCCTGATAACCGTTAAGCAACTTTCTTATCCGGTCTTCCATCCACAGCTTTTCTTTCAGCCACAGAGGCATTGCTTTCAAAAATGAAGGAAGCCCCGATGGCACGTAGGAAAGATATGTTTCCAAAAGACGTTCGAATTTAAGAAACGGCTTGTCATAGAAAGCTACACTGCCAACATCGCCAACAGAAATACCGGCTTCCTGAACGCAATAGCTCACAGCATTCACCGGAAAACGGTGATCATGCTTCTTTCTGGTAAATCTTTCTTCCTGAGCCGCTGCGATTATCTCACCATCGCGCACAATACAGGCTGCAGAATCATGATAGAAAGCGGAAATACCAAGGATGCAGTTGCCTATGAACTTTCCTCCAGAACTGTTTAAGTTGCAGCAGAACAAGAGGCAAAAATAACACAGGCTATTGCCGTGTGCAAACAAACAAGCCTAAGGAACAGGTACAGGAACCTCCGGTAACAAACCAACCTGCAGAATCTACCTGCAGTATCCATCCAGCATCTCAATTGCATAGTTAAGCACAGGGTCAACACCTGCCGCGAAATCAGCTTCCGTCGCCTCAACATAAATATCCGGAGGCAAACCAGCACCCTCTATCCAGAACTTGTCTTTGGTAAGAATAGTCTTTGAAATTACTGTACACGAGCAGTGCTGTGTAATTCGCACTGCATCACCCACCATGGAAACACTGCCTCCGGTTGTGTCGCCTACCAGAACCACATTGGGGAAGTTGATGAAATTAGCAAGCATGTTCTCGGTGTACTGGATACACTTCTCTCCCACAAGAACAATAACGGTACCTGTGTACTGCTGCGATCCTGCTGAATAAACAGCTGGCCTCCTGTCTGCGTACATATCGTAATCCAGTCCGTTTCTTGACCTGTAGATGGCACCGGGCCTGGATTTATCCGTAAATCTCCCCATTAAACTGATTCCGGTACTACCGAACCCATTTTCTTTATACGCGGATGGATTCATCCTGACATCGATAATGATTGCAGGCACATCCAGCTTGATGCAGCTGGCGACAAAGGTATCCAGGGAATTAACTGCCGCCTCGGTGTGCCCTAAAGACGGTAATGTATCCAGAAAGAAGTATGGCAGATCAGCTGGATCACACCAGCCGAAACCCTGCGCATAACCGTTTTCCCACCCGGCCCAGCCATTCGGTTCCAGATAGTGTTCCACAAGAACATCCATATCGTAGTTAGATTCATACTCTCTGGTGTAGGGATGAATTATTTCAAACAGTTCACTTTTATCACCAAATACTCTAATAGCGATAACAGGGTCTTGAAGTTCTGCAAGCATATCTGTAATCACTTCAATCAGTTGATCCCCGGTAGTACACTCGACGGCCTGAGGATAATACAGATCACCAAATTCTTTCCAGTCAATACCCTTGTGAACAAAATACGGACACCCTATCTCGTACGCCTCAAACAAATCAATAAAACTGCCAGAGAATTCTCCGGGTTCCTCGATTGCCTGAGGGCTGTGCAGACAACCGGCGAACACAAGCACAAGAACAACATACTGTTTAGTTTTCATTATGCTGCTTCCTCTCGAGCAGAATAAAGCAAATTGACAGGCAGTGGATCAAAAACCGGAAAGATGTTCTGCAGAAACAGTTACAATCTACACAGCCGCGTCTGGCACTAACAATATTATTCTGCGGTAAGCACATAGATAAACTCACCTTTCATCACCTCCAGATCAAGGGGATACCCAGGAATATCAAGAGTTCCATCTACCCGCTTAAAACAATAGTTGTAGGAAATAAGCCTGCTGATATTATCATCCGCAAGGTATGTAAGTGCGTAAGCATGCTGCCAGTCTGCAGACATCACAACACGAAACGGGGCGCCTGGAACAGAAACAGTATTGGTGAAACAATCCAAAGGCTCTGGAACACCACTGAATACATCAAGCATTCCAACGGCATAGCGACCGAGGCCTACAAATACAGTATCATCCGGAACAGCAACCATCGACACAAACGGTTTTTTCTCAACCAGCTGTACAGTTCTAAGAACCATCGGAGAAAGCACTGAAACCAGGCTTATCCCGTTGGTGGTGGCAACAAGCATGGAATCGGGATTCTGGCAGGAAGCCATGTGCCGAATTGAGTGATAAATAGAAACATAGCCACCTGTTTTGTTACCATCAACATTAACCTGATATATCCTGTTAGATGGGCCGTCTGCAACAAAGAGGTACTGTGAACCTGCGCCTGTGGCAAGCATAACCGGCGACTGACACACACTGAACTGGTCAACCACCGTACACTCCGGCAAACTGAGTTCAAGTATTTTACCCAAAGGCCCAATGACGTATGCAGTATTCGTAGTTGTGCTGAACACTGCGTCAGAATAACCAGCTGGAGATGGTGTGCCTATCTGGCTCTGCTCTACAAGTTCCGCAGTCTCCGTGTCATACCTGAATACCATACCATCCACAGACACTACAAAAACATCCCCAGAGTGCAGAAGCAAACTTCTGGCACCTTCAATGCCCGGTATTGTTTTAACTGTAGTAAAATCTTCAGCAGATACAATATGCAAACCGCCACTGGAAGCCATGTCATACTCTGTAAGATTTGTACACCCGGCAAGTACAGCAAGAGACACAAAAAAACATCCAGAGAGTAAAAGTTTCGCTACCACGACAGCACCGCCGAAAATAAGAAGTGTCTTGCTGCTGACCACGCTCTTGGATTTTCCATTTCACCTGTTGGATCTCCTGAAGAACGGAAGAGGGCAGTGTCGTATATGTGCAAAATATTCCTTCTATTGAACAAATTAAAAACACCAGCCATAACTTTGAGCTTTCCCAGCCCAATGTTGAATTCTCGGGAAATTGAAATATCTGTCTGCATGGTATACGGCCTTCTCTCAGTATTTGTCTGAATCAGTTCACCCTGTGAAACAGGCAGGGAATAGGGAACTCCACTACCAAATTTCCAGGAAACCGTTGTTGACAGGTTTTCAAGGGGGTGGACACCTGCAATTTCCGGCCCTTCAGAATCAAAGAAAGAGTATTCAAGAGTAGTGCCTGCCTGATGAGTCTGGTCCCAGTCGAGATAGTTATCTTTGTTGGAAGTATAAAACACACCGAATTGAGCGTAGTTGTACCTCTCAAGCATGGATGAATACTTGCCCTTTGCTATAGACATCGTGTAATACACCTGCCCAGACAGGTTACTTCCTGAACTCCTTGAAATACTGGTTTCAAGACCACGAACATTTCCATGGCTGTTATCATTCGTGAAAACATAATTTGCTCCCTCTGAATGATCTTCGGTGCTTACAAGACCAACTATATCCTTGTTGTAAAAAGAGATAGCAAGATCAGAGTACCTGTCAAGTTCCTGGCGAATACCAACTTCAAATAGCTGTGTGAGTTCAGGGTCAAGGTCGGGGTTTCCTGCAATGACTTTCTCGGAGCCGCAATTGAAACTGGTTTCCAGATACAGGCTGTTCATGGGAGGCATCTGGAAGTAATGACCATAGGTAGTGAAAAACAACGATCTTTCGCTGAAAGGTATGGAAAAGCTGATTCTCGGACTTACGTGCACCTTTGCTTCAACTTCTTCGCTAGTACCTGTTTCCTGGGAAAATATGTTTGTGTTGGCATTGAAATAATCTGCTCGCACACCAGCTGTTGTTATTACACCTCCGGAAAACCTGTAGCTACCCTGCGCATAAGCTGATGCTGAATAGGGGTACGCATTCCAAAGGGACAGAAAGGCATTCCCCGGCGAAACGAAATAGACATTGTACTGGTAAAGGTCGTAATATGCTGCGGATACACCGGCTTTCAACCTTACTCGCGGGTTGGGACTAATATCAATTCCCAGCAAACCTGTTGCAACCGTTGCCTTTGAATCACGCCAAGTATTTTGATGAACCCCTGTGTAGTAAAACCCATTACCGCCTTCATACATCTGAGGCGGTTGATATTGGGTTAGCCAGAACAGCGGTTCTGCCCCTTCACCAACAAATCCCCCATCAGGGTCATAAATTCTGTTCCAGTTCTGAAATTTTACAATTCCTGCAGAAGCCCTGATACTCGTTCTGTCTCCAATTAAGTGTGACAGGTTTAAAATCAAACCTCCTGTTTCTCCAAACATCACAGGTAAAGCATGGTCCTGACTCTGTGGAGGAAACAGATGTCCCTCGACTATGTTTACCTGCTGATATTTTGACCATGCCCACTGATTCCAACCGTGCTCACTGTAAGAGCCTATGGCACTCAGTGAGTATATGGTTCTGGGTATCGGGCGGTAAGATAGTTTCACCATGGCTGAACCGTCGTTAAGCCAGTTATAAGACCAGTTACCCCGGGTATCATCGTTGTTGACACCGCTGGTTGAAAACTGACCTGAAGCACTTATTGTGACATCCCCAGGTATGTCAATTCCCATGGCTGGCAGAAGGTTTTCAGTAAAAGGCTCAGGCCCGGAGACAGAGAATTCTGCTCCGCTTATATCCTTTCTGCACAGATCAGTATCCATGCTTTCCGCAAACACCTGTTCTCCAGTGGAAATCATAGATGAAGTTGCATCGCCCATTCTTCCAGATATGGTTCCTCTGAAAGAATCTCCTCCCTCTTTACCGATAAGATCTACAACACCGGACAAAGAGTTTCCGTACTCTATACTTAATCCCCCGGTCATCAGTGTTGCATTTGAAACAGCTGAAACCGGAATATCAAAATTAAGCCTGTTGTTCATTGGCGACCTCAGTGAAACACCATCCAGCACATAATCCACTTCCCCGGCTCTGCCTCCCCTTACATGCAACTCACCATCCTGTCGCACTACTCCTGGCTGAGCAGCTACGATATCAATAATAGTACTGGTATTCATGGTTCTCATTTCAGACAGATCCAACTGAAATGCAGTAGCTGGAATATCTCTGATAATATTCGTTCTGGGCTGAGTAACAACAATGACAGTTGATCCTGTTGCATCTTCCTCAAGTTTAAAATCAACACGGCTGGTATTGTCAGCTTCCACTACAACCCCTTCAACTCTTGCAGTGGCTCTACCCATCATTCTTGCCTGAACAGTGTATGTACCGGGAGACAATGCGGCAACTACATACTCCCCCTGTGGTGATGTCATGGCACCGAATGGTGTGCCTTCAATTGTAACAGTTGCCCCAATAAGAGGATTTCCATCTGTGTCTTCCACCAGCCCGGCAATAATACCTGTCGCGGTAGCGTATGCTGCCAGGGGTACAATCATAAGCAACAGCACAATACCTGTTCTCATTGCTGACCATCTTTCTTGTATTGGTAAAACAACCGCCTGTACTTCACACACATATCCGTGCAATCATTGTATACATCTTATGCGCAGTCAATGACCATCAATATACTGCCGTTGATTTCAACATAGATAGACTGATTTACCACTACGGCTATCCCCCAATGCATCCAACTGCGCACCAAAGCGGGTTGAACTAACTTACATAAATCAAATGAACATCGCTTCAGGATTGAATGTACTTCGGGGCTGGATGTAAGTTGCAGATGTACCTGATTGACTTAGCAGCCACGGATATGTATAGTATGTCCAGTAATGGTGGACATACTAGCAAGGAATACACCTTGGGTGACATAATCGCAGTGCTTCGAAGCAAAATAAACGGTGAACTATTCGACTACCCGTTTCTTATGGATGTTCTTCACGAATACAAAAAGCCCAGGGATCTGGCAACCAGACTGCTTTCAATGAATACAATAGTCAGGATAAAAAAAGGTTTGTACTGTTTTGGAAAACCCTATCGCCATACCTTACGCTGATAACACATTACTGTGTACTCCATAGTGTGGTAGAATGCTAAGATCCTACTTCGCAAGCCCAATACTTCTCTTTAAAACAAATGAGTTCTGGCTTTCTAAACCAATCTCGATATCCTGTGCATCAAGCATTGATAAGACTTCATCTGTTAGCTCCTCCTGATTAACCTTGGCGAGTCTGAACGACTGTGCCTGGATAACTTTTTCCAGAATATTCCTGACAAGTCTGCCATTGCCAAATGAGCTGTCCCTGCCCTTATAGGCTTTTTCAAAATACTCTAGAAGAATAGCTTCCCCAGAGTTAGCTAATTTATATTTACTACTTGCACACTTCATCTTAAATATTTCCACTAATTCGCAAGGTTCATAATCCTCGAAGTAGAAAAATCTGTTAAACCTGGATTTCAATCCAGGATTTGATTCGATAAACCGTTGCATTTTCCCCTTGTAGCCCGCTACAATCACTATAAGCTTATCCCGATCATCCTCCATACGCTTTAGTAAAGTATCAATAGCTTCCTGACCGAAATCAATACCTCTACCGTCCTCTTGCTTACTAAGAGTATAAGCCTCGTCGATGAACAGAATACCATTAAGAGCAGAATCAACCACTTTATTTGTTTTTTTCGCGGTTCCTCCGATATGATCTGAAACCAGTTTAGATCGATCAACCTCTACGACATGCCCCCTAGACAACACACCAAGAGCCTTGAATATTTTACCGATCAATCTAGCAATTGTTGTTTTACCTGTGCCGGGCGGGCCGTAAAAGACAGTATGCAATGCGATTTGTGTTGTAGCGAGACCTTTTTGCTCACGTAGTTTCTCCATTTCCATAAATCTTATCAAGTTTTCAATATCCTTTTTAATATTCTCCAACCCTACCATTTTGTTAATGCTTTGTAGAATTTGCTCCAGAGTTTGTTCTTCCTTATCAACAAATTTGCCCTCTAGTACTTTTTCTATATCCTTGAGAACAAATGTTGTGAGCAGCTCCCTCGTTATCATGGAAGGATCAATTTCCACTAGCCTGGTAGACTGGATCTGGATTACTTCTTCAAAAAGATTCCGCACGAATCTTCCATTACCAAATGTTCTGTCTCTGGTTTTATAAGCATAGTCAAAATAACGGTATAGTTTATCTTGGACTTCTTCCGTTATTAAATATCCCTTAGGCTCACAAAATACTTTTTCAAACAACTCTAACAGCTCTTCGGCCTTGTAATCTCTAAAAAAGAAGTAACGACTGAATCGAGACTTCAGCCCTGGGTTCGATTCAATAAAACGCTCCATTTCATCTGGATACCCGGCCACGATGACAATCAGCCTCCCCCTGTCATCTTCCATTCTCTTCAGGATAGTGTCAATGGCCTCTTGCCCAAAATCATACCCGCTATCTTCAGGCTTCAATGAGTAGGCCTCATCAATGAATAGTATTCCATCAATTGCAGAATCAATTGCTTTATCAGTCTTGTCAGCTGTTCCTCCAACTATCTGCGCCACCAGTTCTGTTCGATCTACTTCAATAACATGACCCTTTTTAAGTATTCCCAGCTCTTTGAATATCTTCCCCAACAATCTGGCAACAGTGGTTTTCCCCGTGCCGGGTGGGCCATAAAAGACTGTATGCAATGACAATGAACTTACCGGCAACCCTTGCTCTATGCGCATTTTCTCTATTTTCAGATGATTCATCAGCGAGTCAATATCTTCTTTGATATTTTCCATTCCAACAAGTTTGTGTATTTCTTCCATAACATCCCGCAGAGATGATTCTCTAGGATATTCAGAAATCTCCGTAGTGACATTTTCCTTATCATCACTTATCTCTAGATTGGATTCGGCCAGTTTATTAGAGGCATACTTCAGGTTATTCTGATAATGTTCAATATCTGGAGAAACTTCTATAGCTTTCTTGAAATACTTAATTGCGTGCCTGTACTTGGACTGATAGAAGTAGCAATCTCCAATCCCGTTGAATGCCTGGTCCTTGTAATCGTTCGATTCGAAATCAAGTACTGTTTGATAGTATTGAATAGACTCGTTGTATTTCCCTATCTTGAAATATGAGTATCCTAAATTCAAATTGGCCAGCTGATTGTCTTCATCAAGTTCAGCAACAATGACATAGCACTTTATTGCCTCGGTATACTCTTCAAGTGCATAATAAGAATCACCTAGCATATTCAACATTATATGGCTATTTGGCTCTATCTCCAGACCTTTTTTTAAATACTCTATTGCATCCCTGTGCTTGTTCATTGATGCAAAGGAGAAACCGATACAGGCACAAGCAAGGTAACTATCACCTTTTATCTCCAATGCTTCTTTGTAACACTCAATAGCTCTACTGTAATCTTCCCTATCAGAGAAAGAATCTCCAAGGTCTATTTGTTCTTGTGCACGCTCTTCAGTATCATCAATAAGTCTAATCATGCTAATGGTTGTGTGCTCTTTCTCGCCATCGTTGTATTTCACATACAAATTGTTTCCATTAACCCGAATTATTTCAGCCAGATAAAATTTTTCTTCCTTTTTCCAGCGACATTCAATCATATCGCCGCAACTTAATTCCACTTGTTTAGTGCCGGCTTTATCAACCCACTGCTGATCGGTGAACCCCATGAGCTTAAAGTAAACTTCTTTCTCAATGCTGCTGATCACAGTAGCCGGGTAGTAATGCCCTGTATCCCATAAGACATAAATCGTGTTACCCTTTTTGTAAGGATCACTCCGGTTACTGAAAATGCCCAATACATTACTCCTTATCTATTAGACAGTTAGACTCAGCAGAAGTGGCATCCACTGGCACTATGTAATAAGATCAACTGTAAATCAGCGATAAACCTAAAGCTTCAGCTACTCCTTAATTTTCTTTTCATACCATGAGTTGCCGGATATAAATGGAAGACTCATCGAAGTAGAAAAATTCATAAGAAAATTGATTATAGCCAGTAACCCAGTTAAAAAACCAAGTATCATGGCAACTACAAATGTAATTATTAACCAAATTATACCTGAATAAGCTTCCGATTCGTGATCTCTTTCCCAGGCGCCACCATTAACACTGACATAGTGCTTTTCTCCACTGCCCATCAACAGACTGCCCATCACACCACTGATGCAACCTCCACGCCCTCCAGATCTTTCCAGCCGTTTCAGAAATGTATAAGAAGTTGGTCTGCTGGCCAGAAGATAGGACAACAGAGCTGCAGCATGCACAATGAGAAAGAAAGAGAAACCGCGACCACCAGAAAAATAGAATAGTACACCGACTAAAACGCTACAGGTAATGATCCACCCAGATCCTGTAAATATTCTTTTGATTCTACCTGTATAAACCTCATTAAATTCAATTGTCCTTTTAACAAGTTCAATGTCTGTAGGAACTAGTTCCTTGTTTATATAGTCTAGGCCACGCTTCATGAATCGAGCCTGACTTCCTTTGGTTATTGTCAACCAATCATTACCGTCTTCATCTTCGACTGAGCTAAGCTTTTCCTCTATTTTTCCGAGAACAAGAGAAGCACGAAAGTTTCTTTCGTCTTCATCAAGAACGGCATTCGATCGGATAAGTGCCTGTTTCTCTGCACTGGGCACAGATAATCTTTCCCGAATCATAGTAATTATCACAAGAGGAAAAACAACAAACCCTCCTCCCAGAAAGCCAATGAGAATAATAAGCTCAATCCAATCTATATCCCCGCCTGATATAGAGATAAAACTCGAGCTACGGTCTGTATCAGGCACACTGGAAATAGTCGCCGTTATAGAATCAGAATCAACCAGCAAGGCTGAATCGGAATTCAATGAGACAAGTGAGTCTGTCTGCTCGTTTCCATAAGCTACCCCAAAGTAAGCTAACGATATAATGGAGCAAAGCAGTATTAACTTTCTCAACTTTAACCTCCTTGGTGCTATCGGTAAATATCTTTTCCCGCACACTGTTTCACACACTTATCACAAATATTGCTGCTGTATTAGATAGTATTACCTAATCTGAGCGATTTAGCGAAGTACCCGTCACTTGATATTGGGGTAAGTAGTTAGTATATTAGAGCTTAACACAGATCTAGTAACAAAACAACAGTCACCCAACGAGTGAAAAGTACTTCATGTCTAATATCGAAGAATCCCATCTTTCCGCAAGTCTCAGGATTGATAAAATAGAAATCACCACTGACAAGCTCACAAGCAGAGCCGGACTCACTCCATTTGTGCGATACTTGGACAGTATCAATGTGTTTCCCACGTTTGGAATACTTTTCCGTTCGATCAGGAAGAATAGGAAGAGTCAGCCACTGGCTTCTATTTTCAAACAGATCATCTGCTTCCTTGCAGACAGGACAAGTTCACACATGTCATACTTTGATGATCTGAAGGCTGATGAGGGATATGCTGCTGGAATCGAAGTAGCACCGGAACAAATGCTCTCATCACATTCAGTGAAGAGATTCTTCAGGAAGCTTGTCCCTTTTCATTACTTCGTGCTATCGCTCGTTGCACACCCACTTGATTTCAACAACACATGTAATGCTTCAGTTTCAGAAGGCTTTCGCAAAAGCTGTTCAGATGTTTCCAGGAGCTTGGTATCGGCATTCTCTGCGGAGGCAAGCATTACGCAGATATCAATGAGCATGCCGGCAGTGTAAAACTGGAACACTGGGAGCAGTACAGGAATGGTGAGGGAGAAAAAGCCAGAGTCTGGTCTTACTATAAATTCGGAGATCGTCGTGGAACCTTGGAGATAGATGAATATCTCAGAGCGTTCTATTACACTCAGGAAACTGAAGAGAACGGACAGTACCTGATGGAGTTTGTAAAGCATGACTCCATCATTTACACGAATATTGGTATGGGTGGTAAAATTGATGAACCACTGCCAGCTCGGTACGCTTAGGGCAAAAGCAGATGCTGAGCCACATCCGGGAATGCCGTATTTGCAAGTGTAAGGATAAGATGAGGTGTTTTGCTCTCGCTTTTACCGAGGTGGCTCGTCTCACCAGATGAAAATAAAATCTTGACGGTAAATCCGCTGGAGTTATGGTTCTTCCAAGTAACTTAAATTTCAACATGTTGTCCCGTCAAGAGATACGTTTTCCTGGTTTTGAGCCGGAACCATCTTGAAACCCATCTCAGCAACCCTTCTTTTCAGGTTTTTCAGAACACGATCCTTGTATTCCCTTTCATAGTAATCCTGTCCCTGATCAACATATTCAGTACCGTTCTTAAGCATACTATAGATACCCACGGGTAAACCCGTGGT
>CAZRXU010000064.1:0-15071 GCA_964604135.1 uncultured bacterium
ACCAGCGTGTGTTCCACGCTGCGGTTATAGCAGCACCATCAAGGCTGCCCACACCGCTAGAGTTGTAAAGCTGAACATCTGCCACTGTGCCATCAGCCTTTATGTAAAGCCAGAGCGTAACCAGACCCTCAACACCAGCCCGACTTGCAATGTCAGGATATGTAGGAGGAGGCTGGTAAGTACACACAGGAAGCACTTCCGCAGCCATAAACCGTGGAGGCCCCATTTCATCGCTCTGCCCCATATCAGCAAGCTCATCGCTTTGATCGATTGTAAGAGCTTCTCCAAGCCCTGTAGTATCGTCACTGAGCGACAGCGTGATGTCGAGCTCTTCTACTATATCTTCTGTTTCCTCCTGCAAATCTTCCTGTTCGTCTTTTACTTCATCTTCCTGTTCTTCAACGGTATCATCGAAGGCGATGTCGGCCTCTACAGCCTCCATCTGGGAATCTGAAGTTCGAGTAGACAGCCTGCCCAGTTCACTGGCAGGAACAAACTCGAAGAAGATGATCAGAAACGCCAGAGCGGCAACAATCCCCCACTCGAAACCGAGCGCGGCTTTGCTTCTGCTTTCTGTATTTGCGTTTGTAGACATCTCACCTCCTCTATATTCCTGTGCCCAGCTCCTGGGCGTTAAACTGGATACTGTACAGTTCCTCGAAACGAAGAGCCGCAAAAAGATCAACCATAGCTGACATTGGAACACGTGTGTCCGCATTGATAACTATGACATCAAGCCGCTTGTTCTGCTCACGCCAGAATTTGTCGGCAAGCCTTTTAAGCTGTTCAGCGATCTGCCCTGAAGGTAGATCGTAGTCGCCTATTCTTGCCACGACTTCACTCTGGCCGTCACCGGGGTTCATCTGCTTAATCCAGACGGCCACGATGAGATTCTCTTTGCCCAGCTCACTCATAACCTGGGGATGAGCCTGGGGAAAACGAATTCTGAGACCACTGTCATCCTTGAAAATAGTGGTTGCCATGAAGAAAACCAAAAGCAGAAACACTATGTCTGCCATGGTTCCTGTGAATATGGCACCTGGAACTGCCATTCTTCTTTTAAACTTCACTGTGCACCACCTCCAAGCCTTTCCTGTATTGTGATACCCGTGCGGCTTACACCGTTGCGCCTGAGAACATCAAGGGCATCGATCATGCCGTTGTAATCACAGTCAGGGAAAAACTTAAGAATAACAACAAGCTCGCTCTCTCTTACGGCTGAGGCTATGTTACCCTGCCTGGCATCGGCCAGCACAAGGGTATCGCCAAAAGCCACTTCTCCAAAGATCGGATCGACTACCGTTGGAACAGAACCGCCCATTACCTCACGAATCAGACCGGGGTGTACAATGGCAGAAAGGTTTTCCTGCTGTACAGCAGTGCTGAGATTGGGGTAGGTACCGGAAGAGACACTTTTGGCAACCTCAAGGTTTTTCAGCAGCCTGTCTGCGGTGGTTCCCACAGCCTCTGCACGCTCGGCAGCCAGTGCCATTATTCCTTCCTGAAGGGCTGGATCATCAAGGTAAACATCCTCTCCCGCTCTGGCCCTCTGAAGAGGTCCGCCGGGAGGAGCCTGGTCTATCAGAGCCACATAGCTTCCGATACCCCACTGCTTGATGGTCATCACCAGCCTGTTTGTTTCATCGATCATCATCTCTTCGTGATCTTCATCAGGCTTCATAGGCAGTTTGTAGCTTATGCCTTTCTGAACATCGAAGGTGGTTGTCACAAGGAAGAAGATCAACAGCAGGAATGCAATATCGGACATTGACGAATCAGAAAACTCGCCTGTTGCCCGTGGTCTTTTATTGTGCATTCTTGCTCCTTATCACAGTTGCTTGAGGTTTTCCATGTCTGCAAGCTGATCAACAAGGAACACGCTTGCCTCTTCCATATCGGTAATAAAACGGCCCACTTTTGCTATGAAATAGTTGTTTGCCATCTGAACCGGAATAGCAACCACAAGACCGGAGGCCGTTGTGATAAGCGCTTCCTGAATACCGCCTGCCACCAGGCTGGCATCAACATTCTTGGCTGCAGCAATTTCACCAAAGGCACGGATCATACCGGAAACAGTACCGAGGAACCCGAGCATAGGCGCAATACTTGATACGGAGGCAAGAACAACAAGCCCCTTCTCAAGGTGGGCCATCTCGATGGATCCGGCACTTTCTATCGCCTTCTCAACATCCACAAGACCTTTGTCTCTTCTTGAAAGACCTGCTCTGAGAATAGCGGAAACAGGGCCTCTTGTGCGATCACAGAGGCTTTCCGCACCGTTGAGGTCACCTTTGCGAACGTACCCGCCAAGCTGGTCTAGGAACTTATTCACATCGAGTTTGGCCTTGCTGAAAGCTATGAATCTCTCGACAGAAACAGCGATACCGATGATCAGTGCGATAAGAATTGGCCACATGAAGGCACCACCGGCGATGAACAGATCTTTAAGATCCATGCTCGCACTCTGTGAACGCTCTACTTCTTCGGCCACAGGTGTTTCTGATGCATTCACAGCGGGTTCTTCCGCCGGAACAACCTCTTCCTCTACCGCCTCGGTAACAACTTCTGCAGTGTCTATTGCTTCCGGCTCTTCATTCTGAGCAACGGCAAGCGGTGCCATTATCAGTAGAAGCACCAGCAAGATTTTATGCATCTGGTAACTCTCCTTGTTCTTGCGGGAATTCCCGCCCAAAAATTCTACCACTCAAAGTCAATACCGAAACGAATTCTTCTTCTGCGAGCGTAAGCTCCTGGGTTACCCTGGCTGCCTCTTGGGTTGTGATCGGGAATACCGTTTCCATTCTGATCGGCATCATACCATGCAGCATCTATAATGTTATTGATGTTTACACGATTAAACAGGTTAATAACCCACACATATACATTCAATGAAGTGTCACCCATGTAGAACATCTTGTTCAGCTTAGCTGTTGTGTTCATGGTAAACGGGTAGCGTTCTCCGTTAATTTCAGGGTCGGAAGTTGCCTGGCTGCTGGCGTTGTATGGGAAACCACTTCCAAAATTCCACTGAACGGAAAGACCGAGACCCTGAAGGTAACGATTGCCGCCCCATACCGGGCCTTCGTTTCTGGGAATACGGAAGTCGAAGTTTGTGTTTATAGCGTGTCTCTGATCCCATTCGAGGAAGCTTTCACGCTTGGGAATAACCCAGCCTGCCCAGTTGTAAGTGTAGTTCTGCCACGCATCGGAACTCTTGCCCTTGGCTATAGAGTAGGTGTAGTTCGCGGTGAAACTGATGAAGTTCGAAGGGCGCCTCATAACGGTAAACTCGGCACCACGGACATTTCCGTAATCTCCATTAATATAAAGATCGTAGGAGTTGACTGCGGTGAAAAATCTCCTCTGCATGTCGATAAGACCTGTGATGTCTTTGTAGTACCCAGTAATATCGATCATTGTGACGTCATCGAACTGGTGCTTTATACCAACCTCGTAAGCAACAGTTTCTTCAGGGGCAAGATCGGGGTTACCAACGACGGGGAAAGCGCCTGAAAGGTCAAAATTAGCTCCATCGAACATGTTGGCGAAATCCGGAACCTGGAAGTAGTGACCGTATGTAAAGTGAAGAACATCCCGCTCGGTAATGGGGTGGCTGAAGCCGATACGAGGGCTGAGGTGATACTTGGCACTTACACTTACCGGATTCCTGATGTGCCCTTCATCCCCTACTGCGGTTCCCTGGTTCACAGGATCGGTAAGGTCGGCAGGGTAATCGTTGTAATTAGGGTTGAAGTAGTCGAAACGAAGACCGGCATTAACGATCATTCCCCGGTACTCCATTTTATCTTGCATATAGGCCGATACAGCATGAGGGAATGCATGCCAGTCGCCCATGTAGATGTTTCCGCCTGAACTTGTACTCACTCTGTACTCGTACACATCGTAGTACTTGCCCTCGGCGCCGAACTTCAACTGATGCTGCTGGTTAATCTGGCTGGTAACATCGATTCTGGCAGTTGCAGTAGCACTTCTGCTGTCAAGCCATGCTAGTAAGTCTATTCCAGAACGATAGAAGCCCTGCGGATCACGAACACGATCAGGTGAATAATTCAGCCAGTCGTCTCTGGTGAAATTTTCACCGAAATAACCGCCGCCCTCCTGCTCGATTCTGCGTTCGTAGTCGGCTACATACTGGTTGATCTTGAATTCCAGGAAGCTGGCATCACTAAGAGTCTGTGTGAGGCTGAAGCCCATGGAATAGTTGTTTTCTGTACCAATAGGAAGACCATACTTGTAATTTGACCCGGGTATGGTATCGTTGGTGTTGGTGTTAAAGTAGGGGTCTTCATACCTGGCGTAGGCCCACCCTCTGCCAACTCTTGCAACAGTGTTATTGTAGAAACCGCTGAAGTTTATCTTTGTTCTGGGGTTCGGCTTGATGGTAAGCTTTAAGTTACCATTCCACCGCTCAAAGCCGGTGTTCAGGTAGTAACCGTAGTTACCATCCGGGCCTCCACCATACTGCAACCATTTCACCGTTCCAAAGAAGCGAACATCAGCACCAACATCAAGACCCATTGCCGGAAGAAGGTATTGAGTTATCGGCTCGGGGCCGCCAAGAGCAGCTTCTGCTGAAAGCCTTGCTTCTGCGAAGGGTGCCGGTTTGTTAAGACCGAATTCCTGAAGCGGGTTCTCTTTTTTACCGTTAAACATAGGGCCGGCCCACCATGAGCCTGGGTAGCCCCAGGTCCAGCCGTCGGAAATACCGAGGGCATCGAAGTCATTACCGTTCATACCGAGGAAACCTGTGTAACGGGCTCCGCCCTCGCGGGTAACAACGTTGATAATACCGGACTGGGCATTTCCATACTCGGCACCAAAACCACCGGAGATAACCGATGTTTCGGCAACTGCGGAAAGCGGAAGAGACTGATCTGAACCGTTTCCATTGGGATTGACCTGGCTTATACCGTCAACGATGTAGGCGGTTTCGCCACCGCGACCGCCGCGCATGTGAAGGCCGCCACGATCTACGGCACCAGCCTGCTGGCCTACAACATCGGCAATGCCGGCAACCGGCATTGTTCTGATTTCGTCGCGGCTGATAACTGAAACCGTTTCCGTAACACCGCGAAGTATCATACCCCTCTGATCGGTGACGGTAATAACCGTGTTTCCGATGGTTGTGGGGTTAAGAACAAAGTCCATACGGGTGGTCATATCAGCGATGACACTGGCACCCTCTGCTGTCTGCTTGCCCATTCCAACCATGCTTGCCTGGAGATCGTAGGTTCCAGGCTGCAAGTTGATAATAAAGTACTCTCCATTTGGATCCGTCATTGCTCCGAAGGAAGTTCCGACAATCATCACAGTCGCACCGATCAGTGGGTTTCCATCTGCATCGGTAACACGACCGGCAATTTTACCGGTAGTTCCTGCATTAGCAGCAAGGGATACAAAAAGAAGTAGAGCAAGCGTTAACATTGACGCTTTTCTAAACACTTTGCAGCTCCTTTCTCATGGCTACAAACCGTGCATCACCCAGCACCCCGGCGTACACCCGAAAAGGGAACCGGATCAGCACAAACAAACACCTCCGCCACGGCTAGCCGTGGCCGCCTAACACTTTACAGCGCACCGATTTACGGCACACTAACCTATTGTTACACAACTCTTTGCCTTGTTAGGATACATAAGCCTCGAAGCGGTGTCAAGAACACGAATACCGGCCTTCTGGAACAAAAACCTACCGCAGCGGTAGTAAGTGGTTAGGTACCCCACAGCTAACCTTTCCCTGCCAGCCTTGTGCATTAAACGGCAAGCCTCTGTTTTCCATGGGCTGCTGCTTGCGACCGCAGTTTTCCGGGATCTCTTATACTGGGCGGAACCCAGTTTATATCAGAAGCGTTTCCTAGAAAAATCCAGAGCCTCCAGCTTCAAAGCGGAACAAAAGCAGATCAGTGCTGTTGTTACGAGCACCGGCCAGCTAAAACACTCTTTCCACACCTATCATCACTGTTTCGCCCTTGTCGAAAACATGGTTGATGTAATCAGTGGAAATTCCCGATGCGTCACGGTAGCGCCCCTGGTACTGGTACGCTGCTGAAAAACGGTAGTTGCCAAAACGGTAATCTCCTCCATAGCTAAGACCAAGCCCGGTTTTCAGAGCTCCTTCAGGCCTGTATCCGTCTACTCCCATATAAATGTTTGAGCCTTCCACAATACCGGGAAGACGGGTAAAGGCAGTCACCTTGAGTTTGTTGCCGTCGAAAAGACCGATCTCCGCCCCAAGGTAGCCGCTTTTCAAAAAGGGGAAAGAAGCGGACACGCCAAGATTTGCGGATGACATGTACCTGCTGTCACCGCTGACAAAAGAGGAATACAACACTGTGTACCCAAGGCTGGTGCTGGCACCGGCCCTAAGCGCAAACTCTGAATGATCCCACGGTTCAACAATTGTTGAATCTGGGCCATATACTCTGTTGGAATATGTTGTTGACTCGCCGCTGCCAAACCTTACACCGGGAGAAACACCAATGTTTACAGGCCCCACAGACCCGGCAATGGAAACCAGAGCTTCGCTAAGAGTTCCTGTTGCGTCTGTAACCATGGTTTTCCATAACTCTCTGTTAAGATAACCTACCTCCTGATACACCTGCATGGTGGCCTTCATGTCGTACTGCGAAACAACAGCAATCCCGGCTCCGGCAGAAAAACCGTTCCGCAGGGGAAATGCCACAGCAAACTCTCCACAGGGAGCCATACCACCAAGGTTATCTCTGTGAGGTTCTGTACATGTGTAGTGATAGGTGATTACTTCGTTCCACCCGGTTTCCCAGCCGGAAGCTGAAACAACCAGTCTGTTGCTTCCCGCCAGGGCAGAGGGGTTGGTAAAAACCGAGTATGCCGACAAAGTGTCAGGTACGAAAACTCCGCACATTCCAGCACTAACCGGGCTGAGGCTTTGAACTCTGCCCCCCAGGCCGAAAATATCCCAGTACCCGTAGCCAAACGCGGAAACCACAAGCACTAGCAGTGCAAGGAAACACCTCATAGCAACTCCTTTCTGTTTACTCACCATCGCCTAAATATGATATGTGTAACAGTAGGTAGTGTCAACATAACAGAACGATAAACTGTTGTTGAGGGAACGATAGTCTGTTCGTTTCAGCTGTACTGCACGGCGGGGTTCTTCTGAACCCCGCCTGACGAAAGAAGTTACAGGTGTATGCCCATGGTTGGCAGCCAGTCAAAAAGAAGAAACTGGGTCTGACCGATAAGAAGGCTGATACGGGCCATAACTGTGTAGCCAAAACTGGCGCCGAAAGCTACCATCAGAAGTGTAATTCCCACGTTGGCGGCTCCGCCTATTACACCTGTGTGTGCCTTGGAGAAGAAGAAGTACACAAGACCGCACACAACTCCGGCAACCAGGATAAGATTGCTTACCCAGTCGAACCAGCCACCGCCCTGCCCCAGGGCAATGATAGTTCCGTTAACCTGTGCCAGAGCGTTTGTCTGGAACATGGCAGTCATGCTGAGCCCTGCTCCGGTACCTACTATAAGAGCAAGAGAAAACCTACTGAGACCTGAAAACTTTGGAACAACGCGCAGAACCATGAACAGACCCAGAACACCGGGTATCAGCCAGATGGGCTGCATCCCGCCTTCAGCCGGTACAAGGTTGTTCCACCAGTTCGGTATCAGCACATTCATTATGGTGTAGATAACCCAGTAGCCAGCACTCATTCCCACAAACAGGTGTTCAGCGAACTTGTAGAAAGGATTGTCTTTGTAGAGGAAACTGTAAAGACTGAGGGAGAGCAGAGCTCCCAGCCAGATTCCAATTACTGTCCAGTTCATTTCGCCCCTCCTTTCCTCTTTTTGTTTGCCAGATAAGAGATATTTCCAAGAACGATAAACAGCATAATAACCAGGTGAGCAACTGATTGAGCTGCCATACCCGGGGTTGCAGTTCCTGCCGGAGCGTTATCAACACCAACTCTGACCATGGTTTCGTAGTCTGCTGCACCCTTGAGGCCTCCCAGCAGACCAACCATCTGCCCTGTTCCAAGGTAGGGGTAGAACTGAGGTGCACTTACCGCAGTGCATCCTCCGCCAATGGAAATGTCGTATCTATCCCCTGCCATCATTACCCACGCAGGAATACCCGGATCCCCTGCAGACAACGAAATAATCATGTCGAAGTCACCCAGTTTGTTTATCTGATCCATCACCGGAATATCTTCCACAGGCTTTCCGTTGTAGTCTTCAGGGAAAACCGATTTTATGTCGCTGCCCATGCGAACAATAAGAACGCCGCCGCCTGTTTTGTAACCGAGGTTAACCCAGTCTACATACTCTTCCCTGCCCAGGCTGTCGGATACGTAAGAAAGGGCTTCGTTACCCAGGCTTACCCCCATGGGCCACAGGGCTAGAGAAACTATCTTTATATCTTTTGTCATAAGCTGCTGGGCAAGGGCAATAGCCATAGGCTGCAGCTCGGGCATTGTTGAAGGATCGTAGTCGAAGCTCAGCAGTACCGTTGACCCGGCAGGAAGAGCATCAACTGCATCGTACATGTCTTTGCTGGGCCCCTCATCAATGGGAATGGGAAGAGTCAGCCTTGCAGCCAGGGGAATTATCACGGCCAGGGCCATAACAGCGAAGATAACCCTTCTGTCAATATTTCCCAGTTTTTCAATAAATTTTGACATCAGTCAGCACCTCCCAGGTAGCTGCGCTCAATCCCGAAGATCATGCGCAGGGAAGTGGCAACCATACCCATGGCGGCACCAATCATCACTGCTCTCTGCCCTGCAAGGTTGGGAACCTGCATTATCCACTCGCTTATCAGTGGAATTCGGCCCCATATCATTGCTCCAATGGGAACGCGGCCAAGCATAACTATGAAAGCACTGATAAGAAGAAGGGTAGCTCTCCAGTTGCTTGCCCGGAAAGCTCTGAACGCCGCGCTGGCGACGAAAAATGCAAGAAGACTAAACATTGTGGCACCCATTGGAACCATCATCTGTGTGAACATATAGTCGAAGGGCTTCCCCTGTTCAATCCCAAACACCAGACCTGTGATTATCATGGCTGCGAAGCCGATGATTGTTACGGGGCTGTATTTCCAGTTTCTGCCTTTGAAACGAATTCTGTGGGTGTGCACATAAAGAAGGTTTACAGACCCCAGGAAAATGGCAAAACTGGCAACAATCATGTACCACTCCTGCAGGCTCTCACCCATGGACTGTGTAGCCGGCACAAAAAACTGCAGAATCATTATCATTCCGGCCACGAATGTGATCATCAAAGGTATTACAAGTCTCACTTCACAGCCTCCTATTCCACCGAAGTTATTGTTTTAAGAAACTCGGCCACTTTTGCAGCAGGTGCCCACGCCTCACCTATTGTAGCCGTTAGAACGCCTATTACTATTACCACCATAAAGAACAGTTTTGCCGCATCCTGCCCGCGAAGGCTGCCCAGAAGTTTGGGTTCCTTGGAAAGGTAGGCACTTGCAGCGAACAGCTCTTCACCAATAAGTGTGTAATCGCAAGCAGCGATGAAGAAAGGTATCTGGCTGGGCATGGCAGTTCCTGCAATCTGTATTGCGCCAACGCTTCTTCCTGTTTCTGCAAGAATCAAACTTTCGGCATAGAATGTGCCCAGCATGAAGATAGCGGCAGGCCTCTGCCTTACCATTATACCATCTACACCAGCAGCGTAACCGAACTGGTCGTCGGTTATGTAGTTGATGCTCTCGCGCTGGTAGGCATCCGGCCGACCAACCTGAAGGTACGACTCCTTCACTATTTCCTGTGCCACACTCATAACAACAGAACGGCATGTGGGAACAAGAAGAGGCGAGCCGTACTCTGCTGTTTTCATGGCAACACGACCGAGTATCACCATGCTGGCAATTGTCTGTATGTCGTCCATATCCATAATACCCGGTATGTAAAGAACCGGGCGACCCATCTCTGTTGCTCTTCCAACGGCATCTTCAACAGCGGTAAGGCCGGCGATTCTACGAATGTAGAGATCCTTACCCCTCTTGCCCTGCTCGATGTAGTAGAAAATTACCAAACTGATAATTGTAAGAATTATCAGCATTCCAACACGGCCGGTATTTATCCACTGCTTCATGGGAACAGCTGCTGCTGAAACTGAAGGAATGCCCGATGTTCCACGGGACCACGGAACAATACGATAGGAATACTCCAGGCCGTTTTCCAGTTCACCATCGGTCTTTCTGCCGTCGAGTGGTGCCAGTGTGCAGACTGCTACCCAGCTATCGCCATCACAGGACCGCTCAAGAACCATGGAATCGGGAAGTGCAACATCAACTGCAACAACCCATGTAAGATCGATACCCCCTCCGGCATCATTCCTCGCATCCTCTGCTGTGAGCGACTGCACAAAACTGCCGCTGTTTTCTTCAGAAGTAACGCCACCGCTCTGTGCGAACAGCACCCCTGTAAAAACCAGAAGAGGAAGAACAAACAGTATTTTCCTCATACTGCTGAACCCCTTTCGTTAGGATATTACGGTACAAAACACAGTTTGGCGATAATAACCCACCCGGGCTAGTGCCGCAACAAGGCTGCCACTATTGAAACCGAAAGAAGCAGGTGTACTGCTGTTGTTAATTTCATACTGATTTACTCTCCTTTGTCACAGGAATAATCTGGTTCCATCCACTCTTAATACTGGACACAACACAGCGGATGCCTTTATAATCGGACAGGGTGTTCTTATCTATCACACAAGTGGAGCGGTGAAGCATGATCATTCTTTCCTGAAACTACAGCAAATGCAGTTTTTTCAGAAAGGATATTCATGCATCAGTCATTTTTACGCTTCAGCAAAGTTTCATACACATACCCGGGGTCAGCAAGCAGTGCGGTTGCTTCGGTTTCTTTTAACCTGGGTTCAGGGTGGACGGCTTTTGCCGGTGCAAACGGTCTTGGCAAAACCACCGTTCTCAAACTGGCTTCAGGTCTGCTTGTGCCGAACACAGGCTCTGTTGTTTCTTCCGGGCATGCGGTGTACTGTGCCCAGAGAACCGACCATCCGCCTGGCAATCTTGAAGGCTTCTTTTCCGACTGGTCAAACATCAGACTCCGGGAAGAACTCCGGATAGAAGACAACTGGCAGTACCGGTGGGGCACGCTGTCGCACGGTGAACGCAAGCGTCTTCAAATTGCTGCCGCCCTGTGGGCAGCACCTTCTGTTCTGGCCCTTGATGAACCTTTCAACCACCTTGATGCATTCGGAAGATCCCTCCTGATCAGCTCCATGAAGAGCTTTCACAGGTGCGGTCTGGTGGTAAGCCATGACCGTCATGCAATGGATGAACTGTGTTCTTCATGCGTTCTGTTCTTTCCGGAAGGCATTCACCTGTACAGAACCGGCTATTCCTCTGCTGTCAGATCCGACACAAAACAGCGGGAACTCCTTGTGAAACGAAGAAGAGAGGCACACAGTAATTTCCATCGTCTTAAACGGGATGCCCGGAAGAAAATGCTGAAGGCAAGAACCATCCAGGCCCATGCTTCCGGCAACAGCTTCTCTTTTAAGGAAATCTGCAAATACAACTACGACGGTCCTTCAAGGGTAGACGGGATAGTGCAGAAGGCAGGCCAAATTAGCCGTGAAGCTGCTGCAAGAGCAGAAAGGGCCGAAGAACTGGTTGAGTCCATTACATACAGAAAGATTCACAGAACAGGAATCAAACTGGCAGGAACCGGATCAACCAGAAACTTCCTGCTTGATATTCCTCCCTGCAGCATTGAAGCCGGTGACATTTCCGTTGCCTGCCCGAACCTTGGAATTCAGTCAGACAGCAGGATTGCACTTACAGGCAGAAACGGGGCGGGAAAAACAACACTTCTTAAACACGTAAAGGCCAGGTTGAACTGCCCTGAAGAAAAACTGATCTGGATTCCCCAGGAAATTACCGCTGACCAGTCTGCTCAAAACCTGAGTGAGGCAAAGAAGCTGTCTGATCAGGTGCTGGGGCGGGTTATGATCATCGTAAGAAGGCTTGGAAGCGACCCGGAAAGAGTACTGAATTCTGCTGTACCCAGCCCTGGCGAATCCAGAAAGCTAATGCTTGCCCGTGGTCTGGCAGCCGAGCCATGGCTTGTGGTAATGGACGAGCCCACCAACCACATGGATCTGCCTTCAGTGGAGTGTCTGGAAAAGGCTCTTAAAGACTACAAAGGTGCTCTGCTGCTGGTAAGCCACGACATGGTGTTCCTATCTGCCACAACTTCCACTCAGTGGAATATCAGTAATGGCATTTTGACCGTTTCAGGATGATCAATCCAAAGCCACAGGCACCTGTGCTGTTCAGAGAAATTGAAAGGCTGTCTGTTTCTCACTTTTCTATTGAATCCTGGAAACAACAGGCTATCTAGAAATGAAACCCGTGAACACACATCTTATATGGTATTATTAACTTAAAATCTTCAGGAAAGATAATATCATGTACTTTTAATCGATATGGAGGAGCGCCATCAATCCATACGCAGGTTGTGTGCCATCTACGAGTATCAACACTGCCATCAAAATTGCCGAGGCCGAACCCGTCGGTGAAAACACCCTGATAATTAAACACTTTTTGCTCGATCAGGCCGCCATCACCGTAGAGACTGACGGTTACCACTTCTCCCCGTTGCACTATTACCGAGAAGTTGAAGAATGCTCTGTGTGCACAGCCAATGCCACTATCTTCAGCATTAATAGAAACTGTAATGGAAGCAGCAAGTACCACTAAAACCGAAAGCATTGTGACTCCCTTTCTGTTAGTGTCTTGTAGTTCTGTCTTTGGCCAGTTATTACACAGATAGACTAGGAATTTCTATCACATACAAGCAGTAGAGTCAATACCTTTGCAAGTATATCCTCATATTCAGGATAATAGCAAAATGTAATTCGATTCAAATAATGAATACTGTTGTTTGTTTGACATTTTTAACTCTCTTCATCCATTTTTCTCCTCTGAGATAACAAACAGGCCTTCGTTTCTTCGAGAGGTTTGTATTATCTTTGCTCAGACGAACAATCACTGGCAGTCAACACATATCTTCTGCAGGAGGTTTATTGCAATGCCGCGGCCTGGAGGTTGCTCATACTGCTTCTGAAAACAGTTATAGTTCTGCTGGTGCTGTCCTGGAAATCATACGCCGGTATTTTCCCTTCGCTGTGTGAAACAGAGTTGGAGTTGCGTTCTGACTCTACAAGCGCAACTGCCTGGGGTAGGTATGGCCTTGCTCTTCTGGCTGACGGGAAAGACCGCTCTGAATGGGTACTTAACAATGGTATCTCTATTGCGGAAACGCCGGAAGGTCTGCGTGGGCTGGCATCTCTTGCCGTGCAGGAAGAAGACACAGGTAAAGCCATTCAGCTCCTGATGCACAACACTCTCGACATTCCCTGCCGAATAATGCTGTGTTGTGTTCTCCAGGAATCTGGAGAGTATTCCAGAGCAGATTCCCTTCTGAAACACCTGACTGAATCTGACAGTTTCTCAGATGCGGCAGGTCTTTTACAAATCAGACAACTCAGAGGTGAAGGCTTCTCAGACCAGGCGGATTCACTTGCCGAGGAGCTGCTGCGTAGTGCCGGGCATGAACTGTTGCCCCTGATCAGCCTGGATTTACTGCTTGCTTCAGACTCTGCAGCAGCCATGGATTGCCCTGATATACTTAAAGCCATGAAAACAGATTTCATTCTTACCGGCAGTGTGTATCGAAGCAGAATTCTCGCTGAGTTTACTTCTGCTCAAATGGAAGCTGAAAAGCCTTTTCAAACTGCGCGGATCCTTGCTCTCAGCGGGGATATGAACAATGCGGAAAGAATTCTTTCCCAGCTTAACACACAACAGATGAGTCTGGACGAGCTCGTTTTCTACAGCAATCTTCTTCTTCAAACAGACAAGCTGAATGAAGCGGAATCTGTCGTTCACGTCGGTTTGAATAACCACCCTGACTCCCCGGCCCTCAACAGCACTCTTGGAATGGTACTTCTTAAAGGATGGCGATATCAGGAAACATACGATGCCATGAAAAAAGCAGTGGAACTTACCGGATCACCAGAGTGCATTGCTATTATGGGTCTGGCTGCCGAGTACGCAGGAGAGTTCATCCTTGCTGTAGATGCGTATTCGCCACTGCTTGAAATGTCTGCTGACAGTATTGTTCTTATAAACAGAACCAGAAACTGGCTCAGAGAAGACTTACTTGAAACACTTGCCGGATCAGGTGTGTGGCAGAATGGAAACAGCCCTCTCAGCGGCAACCTATCAGCCAGCTACTACCAGTCTACAGGTAAATATCCTCAGAAGAATATTTCTCTGGGGGGCAGTATCCGGTACCGATACGGGCTGTACAACAGCAGTGTTTCCATCAACACATATTTTTCAAACAACGACTGGCCGGGGGCTCAGTCGGATTTGAAAACTGTAAACCTGGCAATGCGCTGGAGAAACTTTTCATCCAGAAAGCTGTATCAGAACCTCAGCATAAGCTGGGAGCATTCCAGAGATAAAGCCACCAAGTGGAAACTTGAATCAATAGCAAGCTGCGGATACACTATTTCCTTGCTAGGCAACACTATGGTAACGCCATCAGTTGGTATTGGCAGAATTATCAACCGGTGGGATGATGAAATGTATCAGCGCAACTCCTATGTGTACAACCTGGGGCTGGTAATCTCATTTTCCGATCTGATTGGTTCTTCTTTCAGACCCGCCGTTACTTTGAATGGCAATATCTCCCGCGATTTTTCAAACAGCGATCAATACGATGCAGATGCAGGAATACGCTTAAGCGCAGCGTTAAACAACACTCTCTCGCTGTCTTACTCATACAGCATCGACTATCAGTCAATTGTGCCGCCAGAGAACAAATCTGAGTTGAACACCAGCACCAGAGCGAGTCTGAACTTTCACTTTTAACCATGCCGGAATTGAGTAATCTAGACCATTGATCCCAATTTCGGGTGAGTGGATATTTATTACTATCTAGCTGCCCCTGTTTGATCTATATTGGACTGTAAGTACTGTCTTTCTTGATATGCCAAAAACGGAGTTGATATGA
>CAZRXU010000065.1:0-14742 GCA_964604135.1 uncultured bacterium
GTGCTTCCGGAGATATTCTGGACACCTTTCCGTTGAGATAGTGATCCAGAACAAGATCACCGACAACAAGTACTCTTCTACCCCGAAGCTTTTGCAACAGGCTTTGCGTATTCTTTTCAAGACCCAATATTACCTCCAAACCTTGACCGGAGCAGGCCACGGCACAATGCTACCGGTGAAACACAACCACGGAGATAAAATAATGGTTAAAACAAGGCCACGCATCAATGTAAAATCTGAAGACACAGACGGAACCTACAGCAACATGGTTCTGGTTGCCTTTTCAAGAGCAGAGTTTGTTCTTGATTTTGCCAGAATTATGCCCGGTGCCTCAGCTGCCAATTTGAAATCTAGAGTGATTATGTCACCACACGCAGCAAAGGCATTTGCTGAACAGTTGTCCAAGCAGGTGGAAGCCTACGAGAAAAAGAACGGTGCTCTTGCTGAATCAAAAGAGCACAGCGCTATCGGCTTCAACTCTCCAGGCAATGAAGACTGAGGTTGCAGGTACCGAGCGGGTAAGTCGGATTGTTCTAGCCCTTTTAGTGGGTACACTGATCTGGGGTGCAGCCATTGATAACGAAGATTTTTCCGTAGAGGTCAGTTTACCTCTGTACCTGGAAGTCGAAGGAAATTATATCGTTGGCGGTGTCAGCAAAGACTCTGTTACCGTAAGGCTCACAGGATCCGGTCTGGCGATGCTCAGATACCAGATTGGGTCACCGCTGACGCTTATCAGAAGAACAGTTCAGCCTGGGGGGTATTCCTCGTTCCCCGCTGACGGTCTTATAGAGCTCAGTATTTCCGATATTCACTCTCAAAGTTCTGTTGCCATATCGAGAGTGGTTCCCAACATTATTTCATTCACAATAGACACCGTGATCACCCGTGAACTTCCTGTTGCGGTGCTGTCTTCCGATGCCGTGCCCAACAGGTTCCGGTTGCTGTCTGTAGAACCTGTGTCCATAAAAGTTACAGGCCCGTCATCTGTGGTTCTATCCATGGACAGTGTTACAACACAACCTGTTGATATCAGCTCAGGGCACGCTACAGTATCACTTGCCTCCGTCAGCGATATGGTTGCATACTCGGAGGGTTCGGTTGAAATTCAGGCTTTTGTTCCAGCGGTACCTGTTGTGGGTGCTGTGGCTGGTCAAGCTGGATATTGACACAGAGAGACAGAGGGTCGTAAATTAGTGCGGACATTCATAAGAGATTCGAAACACTAATTACAAATCGCTATCGGAGGGAATTAAATGGGCTCAAAGGTTCTTGTGAGAGTGCTGATTGTACTCCTTGCTGTCTTACTAATTTTCAGAATTAACCAGCGGGTTGAAATGTACAGAATTCCTCGCGAGGCCTGCAGAACACAGATGTACGAGCTTTCCAAGGCAAACATTGACCACATGTACATGAACGAAGGTTCTCCTGCACCCACTCTCGATTCACTGCTTGCCTACGGTGGTTTTGCCGACACCATTGCTGTGTGTCCATCACTAAGAGCAGCGGGTTTCCCCGATTCCATGTATCACTACGATGCTAAACTGGCACTGGGAACTCAGTTCGCTATATCGTGTCCTAACCACGACAGGCACGGTGGAGTTGTGGGCGGTCTTACAGAGCAGGATTATCCGGACTCACTGTTTATGGAAGCAGACTGGATGGAAACTTTTTCCAGACTTCCCTTCCCGCAGTACGCGGAAAACAAAAGAACTGAAGTATCAAGGTCTGCTCTTATCAGGGTAAGCGAGGAAGAAGCTTCCTATCTCGCAGGCCGGTACCCTTCTGTTTTGAAACCTACCGAAGTAGAAAATCTTGAGATAAATGTTTTCGAACTGTCAGATCCCCTTGGTGGCGAATACATTTTTGATATTCAGGAAGACACTCTGCTTACATTCTGGGAACGCCCTGAAGCCAGGGGGCGGGCCAGAGGCGATTCTATCAATGTACAGACATGGAAGTTTGTTGCCTACACAACATCAGACCCGGAAAAGTCCAGGGTTGAGGTTAGTTTTCAGCAGCCTCTTTGTTTCCCCAGCAGAGCAGATGGTGCCGTTGCCGGTGACAACGACAACATCTCGGTTGTTCGCATGTGGGAACTTACTGAGCTGGGTTACGTAAAAACCGAACTCAGGGAAGTTGACCTTGTAGACCAGCCCAGATGGGAAATGCTCACAGAGCGTTCTGCTGGCTCTGAGGTGGAGTAAAGCGGTTCATATTTAATCTGCTGCCCCGGAAGAGGAACAACTGACCTCTTCCGGGGTATGTTTTGTATATTCCCCATTCTTAACAATCAGCATTCGCATGCAACACCAGATAGATGGAGGCCAACAGGTATGAAGTCCTTTGAAGAAGTTGAAAACCTTGCTTCGGAAAGCACAAATCAATACAAACTCGCTCTGGCCATGGCAAAGAGGGTTCGTGCGCTAAGAGATGGTGCCCCCTGCCTGGTTCCGGAAATGGAAAATCCACAGCAGAATGCTGTAAAAGCCGCAATGGCTGAATTCGCCAGGGGGTTAATCTCCTACAATACACCTGAAACCAACACATCGATCAAGGAGTAAACAGACGATGAGAAAATATATTATTCTTTTTGCAATTGTTTTATCAGTGATCACAACCGGCTGCGGCTCGGCTTCACTTGGCGCAGAAGATGTTGCCAGAATAGGCGACAAGGTTATCACAATGGAGGATCTTGATTTTGAAATACAAAGAATCCCTCCTTACCAGCGCGCTTCTTTTGAGACCCTCCGCGGAAAAAGAGCCCTTCTCGACCACATTATAGAAAGAGAGCTTCTCCTTCTGGCTGCTATGGATGAGGGGCTTGATGAGGACTCCACAGTTTTAGCTATGGTTGCGGATGCCGTGAAACAGGTGGAAGATGTTCGTAATCGGGCAATGGGCCAGGTGTTCTATCAGAAGATGATAGTAGAAGCTGTTGAAATACCCGACTCTCTTGTTTCAGACTACTACGAGAATAACATGCAGCAGTACCACAACAACCCCGCTGCTCTGGTTTCCCATATTCTTGTAAGCTCAGACAACAAGCTTGCAGAAGCGCAGGCTGAGCTGGAAAACGGAACACCCTTTGATTCTGTTGCTGTTCAACTCAGCGAACACTCGGCAACGGCTTCTCAGGGCGGAAGCATCGGCTGGGTGGAACAGGGCGGGGATGTCCCGTTCATAGGAGATGATCAGGAACTTGTTTCCCTACTTCTCTCAGCAGAACCGGGAACCATCCTTCCGCCATACAATACAAACCTCGGTACACACATCTTTACGGTTACCGAGCAGAGGCCGGAATCCTACGATTCCATAGACGAAGCAAGGGAATCAATTGAAGAAGTGTTGCGACCAGCCCTTGTGAGTGACTACTTCAGAAATGATTTCATGCCCGGCCTCAGGGAAACCTATGGGGTTACAGTAAATGATCCCCCTGCCGATAGTGTTTATGCTGTTATCAACGATACACCAATAACAGAAGAAGACATTCTGGCAGAGCTGGAAGTGATTCCACCCTACCAGAGGGCAAGTTATGAAACTCCGGAAGGCAAACAACTAATACTCGACAGTATAATAGAGAGAGAGCTGATCAGGCTCGCTTCCCTTGAAGCAGGCATGGATCAGGACAGCTCGGTGATAGCCCAGGTGGAACAAGCGGAAAAGCAGATTGAAGACACCCGGCAGGGCGCACTTATTCAAGAATACTACCAGCGCTACATTGTAGACACTGCCGAAGTTTCAGAAGACGATATTGTCGCCTACTACGAACAGCATGCCGGAGATATTTACCACCAGTACGCCCAGATACAGGTTTCGGCAATTGTAACCAATTCCGAAGATGACATGGATATTGCTGTTGCTGCCATTGACAGCGGTATGACCTTCGCTGACGCTGCTTCAAGGTTCTCTACACACCAGCCCAGTGCTGCCCTTGCCGGAGACTTAGGTTGGATTACGGTGAATGCACCGATACCCTACATAGAAGTAGAACTCGAGTTTATGAATGATATGTTCGCAGCAGAACCAGGCGCGGTGTTTGGACCGGTTCGCACAAATCTTGGAACAACCCTTTTCATGGTTGCTGACAAGGTCGAAGACGGAACTAAACCTCTGGAAGAAGTTCATGAATCCATTGAAGCCTCTTTGAGACCTGGTATTGTTAACGATTATCTCTACGATACAGTATTCCCCAGTCTCAGAGAGAAGTACACTGTTGAAATAAACGAAGATGCCTTTCTGCCCGCAGAATCCATTGGTGCAGACAGCCTTATGACACTTGCTCAGGAATCGATGGGAACTGACCCTGAAACGGCTGTGGTATACTTCAAGCTTTTCCTTGAGAGATATCCGGAAAACGAACGCTGCGATCAGGCACAGTTCCTTATCGGATTCACTTTCAGCGAACAGCTTAAAGATTACGATGCTGCAAGAGATGCTTTCGGTGTTCTTGTAGCAGAGTATCCGGAATCTGAACTTGCAGACGATGCACAGTGGATGATAGACTACATGGAAGTACCTATTGAAGAGTTTATTCCCATGGACGCTCCGGTCGAGGAAGATTCCACTCTGCAGTAGAAACTGTTGTTACTTGCAGGGGGCCCCGTCCGGGGCCCCTTTCCTGTTGCAATTCCATGCTCTTGAAATGATATTCCCCTTGTCATGCCGATCCTCAACAGCTGCTTCGGTACATCTGACAACCGGAGGGGCTGGCTGGCTGTGGCTCTCTGCAACAGTCAAGTGCATGACGCAGTGCAGACCCGGATTGAAAGACAACACCAGGGGGTACTCCATTTGAAATTGAGATATTTATTTGCTGCAGTGCTAGTAATTATCGTCGCTGCAAGCTGTCGGCCGGATATTGACGAAAACTCAACTGCTGAAGAGAAAGCAGCTCTTGCAAATCAGATGCTGCAGGAGGGAGACGCAGAGCAGGCTCTTGACCTTCTCGATTCAGCTTTGGATTCTGAACCTGCCAGCCCGGATGCCCCACTGTGGAGTATTACAAGAGGTGAGTGCCTTCTTGATCTGGGCAGAAAAGACGAAGCGATGGCTGTTGCCACTAGGTATACGAGTTCCTCGAACCCGGTGTTCAAGTCCAGAGCTCTTCTCCTTAAGGCCAGTATTGAGGCTGGTTCTTCCCCTTCATCTGCGCTGAACACCCTTGCAGCAGTCGACCTTGAGGATCTTGACAGCTACAGAGCCGAACTGGCTACAGAACTTTGCAGGGAACAGCTGAACCATGTTCAGACCAGTGCTCTGGCAGACTACAGAAACAGAGGCTGGTTTGAACTTTATGTACTGCTTGAGCTTGAACAGCGACATGCAGCAACCGGCAACTCAGAGCGAGCAGCTTTATACGGCAGAGAGATAGATAGACTGTACCCGGGAGCTCACAACACATGGGGCAGGCCTGATTACGGCCAACCCGATACCCAGAGCAACACCTGGATAGCGATGCTTTTACCCCTTACAGGAGAAGGATCTGCCTTCGCCAGGCAGGTTTCCCAGGGAGCACATCTGGCTTTTAACAGGTTCTCCGAAATGCATTCAGATGCTCCACAACTGATTGATTTTGACACCCGGGGAGATACTGAACGACTTATGGAACTTATGCAGGAACTGTCAGACAACACCTCCTGTGTTGCCATTCTCGGGCCTCTTACAAGCTCCTCCACACTGAACGCCGCTTCTGTTGCTAAAAGGGCTGGAATTCCCCTGCTTTCTCCCACTGCAACTTCAGGCAGTGTAGATGACATTGGAAGCCCTGTTTTCAGACTGGTTGTAAGCACCGGGAATCAAGCTGCGGCCGTGGCGGAATACGCGGTAAGACACGAAGGACTGTCCAGGTTTGCAGTTATCTATCCCTACACATCCCAGGCCACAGGAGAAGCCGAGCAGTTCAAGTCGGTGGTAGAGAGAATGGGAGGGTCTGTTGTTTCATCCCAGGGGTATCAACCTGGAGACACAGATTTTAGAGATCAGATCACTGCGATAAAAGCCCACTCTCCACAGGCTGTTTTTCTTCCGGTATCTGCGTGGGACGCTGTTCAGATTGCACCGCAATTGAGGTTCTACCGTGTGGAGGTTCCACTTTTCGGCACCTCCGGCTGGGACGATGATCTGCTTCTGAGGCACGGTGGAGAATACGTCGAGGGTGCCATTTTTACAGTCGCTTTCGGACTTAATTCTCTTTACCCGGAAACAGCCCGGTTTGTGTACGGCTACAACAGAACATACGAACAGGAACCAACAGCCATCGCCGCGCAGGGTTACGATGCTGCAAGCATGCTGCTCGACGCCTGGGCTCAGGCCTCAGCTTCTACCAGAAGCAGAATTGCAAGAAAGCTCTCTTCAATGGGTCCGTGGTACGGAGCGTCTGGCAGATGTGTTCTGGGAAATGACACGGAAACAAGAATTTCCTGGCCCATGATGACAGTAGTTGACGGGGAGATTATTGGGCTTGACTAACAAAAAAGTTTTCTGGGGTATCGATATCGGCGGTACCTATGCAAAGGTGGGTTGCATCGTTGACAATGCTTTTAGAATGGTTGAAACACTTCCCACCGGCGAAAGCTGTGAACCGGAAAAGCTTCTAAACACCATATCAGATGTTATTCTGGGGTACGGTACGCTTCCGGCTGCAGTGGGTCTGGGCGTAGCAGGCCTTGTAAACAGGTCTTCAGGAGGAACTATCAGATTCAGTCCGAATCTGCCCCTGTGGAACAATGTTAGCGCAGGAAACATACTTGAAAGCAGAGTCGGGGTTTCTGTTGTTGTAGACAACGACTGCAATGCTTTTGCAATAGGAGCAGTCAGCTCAGGTTTAATCCCATCAGAAGAGCTGTGGCTGCTGGTAACTTTTGGAACAGGCATCGGGGGAACCATTATCAACCGCGGAGCCGTACAGTACGGTACCGGGTACTCGGGCGAGTTCGGTCATATGACCGTTAAGGAAGGCGGAATACCCTGTCTGTGCGGGTCAAACGGATGCTGGGAAAGGTATGCGGGGAAAAAAGCTCTTGAGTGGTACTACACAACCATTACGGAAAGAAAACGGTCACCGCTGGAAATATCACAATTGGCTTCAAAAGGCGATCTTCCGGCAAAAGAAGCCTTCAGAGAGTACGGCAGGTGGATCGGTCTGGGGCTTGCAAACCTTGCAAAATGCTTTTCCCCAGCAGGCTTTTTTATAGCCGGGGGACTTTCTGCCACGCTGAACCACTTCGAGGAAGCCGCATATCAGGAATACACAAGTCGATGCAGCCACACCTGGGCTGTAACGGTTCTTGAAGACTCGCCGAATGCAGGAGCTTTCGGTGCAGCTTCCATGGCAGCGCAGCAGTGCTGAGCATCTGCCTTGTTTTGCTTCTGGGCCAGCAAAATGCTGAAGACACAGGTCCTATGGATTCCATGGCTTATGAAGCAGATTCCCTTGTTTTCAGCATAACAGACGAAAACCTCACTCTTATCGGTTCCGCATCTGTTGAGCACAAGCAGATGAGCATTGCTGCAGACACCATAAAATACTCCTCATCAGAGGAAACGGTACAGGCAGAAGGAAATGTGGAACTGTGGGACGGCAGAGACAGTGCCACTGAAGCCGCCCTTATCTATCACATTCCAACAGCCACAGCGAGAACATTCTCCACCACTTCATTCTATGACGATGCACAGTACAGCAGTGAAACTGTAACCATGCTAAGCAGGAACGAGTTCAATCTGACCAATGTAACTTTTACCTCATGTGAAAAAGACACGTTCGACTACTACTTCTGGGCTGAAATAATGAAGGTGTACCCTGATGATAAAGCTGTAGCCAAACCGATTGTTCTCTACGTACAGGACACACCTGTATTCTGGCTTCCGTATGCAGTGTTCCCCATCAGAAGAGGCCGTTCATCGGGATTCACTATCCCCACAATCGGTTCGTCATCCCGCGATGGAAGATACATAAGAAAAATCGGCTATTACTTTGGTTTTTCCGACTACATAGACCTTCTTGTAAGCTCGGATCTCATGGAAAAAACAAGGTTCCAGGTAACGATGACCGAAAGGCACAGCCTCAGGTATGTGTTGAATGGCAGAAGCCGTGTGCAGTGGCGCAGACAGTTTATAAACAGCCGGGACAGATGGCTTGTGGAATCATCTCACACTCAGGAGCTTCCGGATGGAACTATGGTTCGTCTTGCCGGAAACTTTGTTAGCGACAGATCTTATCTTTCTGAAACACAACAGAACCCCCAGGACAGAATGGAAGGTCAGCTCAGATCATGGCTCTCTCTTTCCAAAAATATAGCTGGCGGAAGTGCCCAGGCAAACATCGGTTACACGCAATATCTCAACGCTCTTCCAGACACCATAGATCATGAGATACTGTCAGAGCTCACTGCTCCGGATGTTAAATACAGCCGACCGTCTTCACCTGTGTTTGCTACACCTCTAAATCCTGCTGACCAGCGATTCTGGCACAGCCTGTACTGGAATGCAGGCACCCATTACCTTACGGAAAAAACCCAGTGGGAAGACTCCTCTCTGTACAACGCCGGTGTAAGGCTTACGTCCGGTATAAGTGGTTCAAACCGTGTTGGCGGCATTCTGGCAGTATCACCCTGGGTAAAATTTACAGGCACCATGTACGACAGAGATCGTCAGGGCAACAGACTGCCCGGATGGGTTCACAACTCCGCCGGTGTGTCTCTTTCAACAGATATATACGGTATGTTTTCAACCGGAATTGCCGGCTATTCCGTTTTTCGACACACGGTATCTCCCAGTATTTCTACGAGCTGGGCACCGGACCGGTACTACAGTACAGACGGCAGACTTCACAACGGCAATGAAGCCGATTCAATCTACTACCGGTTCAGCGACTTTTCTCTGCCCTCCTCTGGTACTGTTGTTTCCTTCTCAGTACTGAATGTGCTGGAAGGTAAAAGACTGCAGAGGGGCACTATCAACAGAAACACCCTGGCAGAGCTTTCTCTGAGTTCAAACTGGAGTCCCGACAGGGAAACGGAAAAGTTTTCACCGGTAAACGCCAGCTTGAATCTCACACCAGCCCACTGGATATCTTCCAGAACAAGTGCATCTTACAACTGCTACACGGGAAAACTTGCTGATCTTTCGTTTACTACATCTGTTCAACTTGCAGGAAATGACCCCACAATGCAGCCGGATTCCGATTTTGTACTCACTCCTCTGTCATGGAGACTAAACCTTTCGCACAACTGGAACCCCGCCATTCAGGGCGAGGAGCAGGGTCTCAACAAGCTTAGATTGTCTGCAAATATTAACCTTACAACCAGGTGGTCGTTGAACTACAGAGCCTATTATGACATGGCTGAAAGCGATTTTATAAGCCAGAATTACTCAATTATGCGAGATTTAGACAGCTGGGAAGCGATATTTACCAGACACGTTTCCAACATTGATACAGGGTTTTATTTCCGAATTAACATCAAGGCTTTCCCCGATATCAAGGTTGAACAGCACACCAGTAGTTTCTAATTTCCTGCGCCAGGCCCTTGACAACGGCTTTTCAGTGCTCTAATGTAAACGTGTTACTGTGTTTTGTGTCACTAAACAATTAAGAAAGGGGTTTGGGGTTGAACAAGAAAGAACTTGTCGGATACGTTGCAGAAAGAGCAGCTCTTTCGAAGAAAGATGCTGCCGCTGCCGTTGATGCTTTCATCGAAGGTGTAAGCAGTGTAATTGAAAAAGGAGAAAAGATTTCTCTCATCGGTTTTGGAACTTTCGGAGTGAAAGAAAGAGCAGCTCGTGAGGGGGTTGTTCCGAAGACCAAGGAAAAGAGACTGTATCCGGCAAAGAAAGTCCCGTTCTTTAAGGCTGGTAAAGCACTGAAAGACAAGGCGCTTTAGTCTGAATTCGGTTTATCCGGGGGAAGGGTCGTGAGGCTCTTCCCTCTTTGTATATTAGAGCCATGAAATGGTCAGCAGTAATAACGACTTACAACAGCGAGCATGTAATAGGCAGTGCGCTCGAATCACTGCACGCTCTTCCCCCTGCAGAAAAACCGGTTGACATAGTGGTTGTAGACAATGCCTCTTCAGACAACACGGTCGGTGTGGTCGAGTCATGCGGTTTTACCGTTACAAAAGTGCTGAACAGCTGTAACCTGGGGCTTTCGAAAGCCAACAATCTGGGGGCTGGTGCTGCAAACGGAGACAGCCTGTTGTTTATGAACCCGGATGTGGAGGTTCTTCCCGGAGCTGTTACTGCCCTGTACAAACTGCAGGAGACACACCCGAATGCAGCAATCATCGGACCTGCCATGACTGATGAAAACGGTGTGAGGCAGTCCACGGCAAGAACCTGGCCTGGCCTGGCTGTAATAGCGACAAGAAGAACAATTCTGGGGAAAACCCGGTGGGGCAGGCGAATTTCTTCAGATCATCTGACTCGTTTCCATAAAACACCAACACCCTGCACACCCCATTGGCTTGTGGGTGCTGCTATGTGGCTCACTCCAGCCGGGCGGGAAAATGTGGGTCTGATGTCTGAAAAGTATTTTCTTTATTTTGAAGATGTTGAATGGTGCTGGAGAACCTGGCAAAAAAGCATGGAGGTTTGGTACGAACCGGAAGCTGAAGTTCGCCATGTGTGCAGGAGGGAAAGCGCTGCCGGAGGCCGAACCCTGAAGTACCACCTCTGCAGCATGCTCCGTTTTGTAACCGCGCACCCTGCTGTATTCCTGGGCAGAGGGCCCAGGGGAACCTGATGAAAAAAGCGAACCTTCAATGGCTGCTCCCGGTAACCGATGTGGCACTGATAACTGTAATATTCATGGGGGGTTTCTGGCTCAGACACTCTCTTCTCGCCGGTGTCATGGGTTCTGACTTCAGGCTTTCTGTTTACCACTATTTCCTCACAGGGCTCGTGCTCGGCTCTGTGCAGATTGCCTTCATGGCCGTGTTCGGAGTTTACAAGAAGGAATTCGGGCTTGGTATGATTGAAGAAATTGCCGGTATTATCCGTGGAGCATTGATGGCTGTGCTGTTCACTTTCGCAACAACTTTCATAACCAGACAGCTGTTTTTCTCCCGGTTTGTTCTTTTCTTCTCTTTCCCTGCTTCAGCTCTTCTGCTAAGCATCTGGCACTCTGTGTTCAGAAATTTCAGCAGCAGAACCGGTTCTCCAATAAGAGTTCTCGTACTGGGGGTTTCTCAGGGTGCGAAACAGCTGGGTGAATACCTGGAAAAAAGAGCCCAGATCAACTACACAGTAGTGTGTTATCTTGATCCGAAAACCAGCGCGGAAACAGTCGCCGAAACTATTGAAGAAAAAAGCATCAGCGAACTTGTTGTTGCAAACCAGGCACTGCCCCCCGACAAACTGTCCTCCATTATTCTTACCTGCGAGAAACTAGGGGTTCACTACAAGATTGCTGCAGATATTTTTGCTCTGGTAAGTCTTACAGCAAGGGTGGCACACATGGGAGGAACAACACTTATTGAATCTGTCCCGGCCCCGCTTTCCGGCTGGGGACTTTTACTGAAACGAACTGTTGACATTGTTCTTGCCTGTGTTTTCATCGCTCTGCTTTCCCCTGTATTTATGCTCTCTGCTGCAGCTGTTGTTATTGATTCAGGTTTTCCCGTACTGTACAAACAAACCAGGCTCGGCAAGAGAAATACACCCTTCAGAATGCTGAAATTCCGCTCTATGTATGTGGGAGCTCACAAACAGAAAGCAGCACTTTCAGAAAAGAATGAATCGAAAGGGCCACTGTTTAAGATCAAAAACGATCCCAGAGTTACAAGAACTGGAAAGTTTCTTCGCAGGTGGTCCATCGATGAATTACCCCAGCTTTTCAATGTGATCGCAGGGAAAATGAGCCTGGTTGGCCCGCGTCCGCCACTACCGGAAGAAGTGGAGGAATACAGCAGAAGAGATTTTAAAAGGCTGCACACTATTCCAGGAGTAACAGGCGTGTGGCAGATTTCCGGCAGAAGTAATCTCGGGTTTGACGAAATGGTTAAACTCGATCTGTACTACGTAGACAACTGGTCAATATGGATGGATCTTGCCATTCTTATGCTTACTCTTCCGGCTGTTGTTAAAGGTTCCGGAGCCTACTAAAGAAAAAACCGGGCAGTACTGCCCGGTTTCCTGCGGGTTTCTTTGCCTTCAGTCAGGCAGCCCTGCTGTGAACTGATCCACCGTTGCTCTGACTGATCCAAGTTCCGAGTCCAGGTTATCAGATATCGCCTGAATTTCCGCCCTGGCCCCTACGAGTTCGTCTCTTAAAGCATCAACTTCCGCCTGAAGAGATTCAAGCTCGGGATCTGTATCCCGCAGTTCTTCCAGTTTTACAGAAAGCTCGTCAAGAACTGCCAGATCCGGGATCAGAGTTCTCAATGAGTCTGTTTCACTTACAAGACCATCCAGTTTAACCTGAACTTCATCAAGAAGCTCCATTCCGGGAATCTCAAAATCAGGTATCTCTGTTTCCGGTACATCCGGTACATCAGGAACACCAAACGCCATCACCGTCCCGGAGATCAAAGCAAGTACAAAAATCGCTTTCATAACCCCTCCACATTCTGTGTGTTTCCAGAAAACTGCCTGGAACCACACATAATACTCTAATACAGTGAATCGGCAAAGAGCGGCAGATATTGACCATTTGGCACACAATGAAGAAACAACCCTTGTATTTGATTGTAGGGCTTGATTATAGAATAGGCATTTAATATGCTACCCTGTCTAACGCTTGGAAATATTAACTTGAACGAAAGGAAAAAACAATGAGACTAATCCCCGGAAACACCATACCTGAGGAAACAAAAGCAACAGACAAGCTTACTCTCGTAGATTTCAGCGCCGACTGGTGCGGACCCTGCAAAATGCTTCACCCCGTACTGGACAAGCTTACCACAGAGCTTAATGACAAGGTGAATTTCATTACCGTAGACATAGACAAAGACCCGGCAACAGCCAATCAGTTCGGTATCCGGGGGGTACCTACAATGATCATCTTCCACGGCGGCAAGGAAGTAGACAGAATGGTAGGATTCAGAGACAAGGCTTCACTGAAAAGAGACCTTGAAGCTCTGGCTGTAGGAACACTGGGCTGATGAGTTTCAAGGTTGAAATTGGCGCAGTAAACAGCGGGGCCGGGGCCGGTGAGAACTCCTACCGGCTTGTTATTGCAGGCGGCGGCCCCGCCGCCCTTTCCGCTGCTATATATGCTGCCCGGTACGACATAAAACATCTGGTTATAGAAAGCTGGCAGCCAGGGGGGCAAGCAGCTCTCACTGCAGAGATTGAAAACTATCCCGGTTTCAGCTCTGTAGCCGGTTCAGATCTCACAAACGCCATGAAGCAGCAGGCAGTTGCTGCCGGAGCTGTTTTCGTTATGGAAACTGTTGAAAGTGCTGTGGAAGGAAACGGGAAGATTCTTGTAAAAACAGACCTGGGGCAGTACACATCAGACTATCTGATAATCGCCACAGGGGCCGCTCCGGCAACACTTGGTGTACCTGGCGAGGAAAAGTACTACGGCAGAGGTGTAAGCTTCTGTGCCACCTGTGATGCCCCTTTCTTCAAGGGTAAAAAAGCCATTGTGGTGGGAGGAGGTGACAGTGCCGTGAAGGAAGCCCTTCACCTGACACACGTGGTCTCTGAGCTCGGCCTTGTTCATCGCAGAGACAAACTTCGCGCTGAGCCCTATCTTGCAAAAAAACTTGTTGAGCACGAGAAGGTAACCACCTGGTGGAATTCCCATCTGGCTGAGGTTATCGGGGATGATCAGGGAGTAACAGGAGTTATCCTTGATACACCTGAAGGTAGAAAACACATAGAAACAAACGGTGTTTTCCTGTACGTAGGAACTGTGCCCGCCACAGAACCTTTCAAATCTCTGGTGGATCTTGACGGGAAGAAAGCAGTTATTACCAGAAACATCGTGGGAACTTCAAATCCCAGGGTATTTGCTGCAGGAGATGTAACAAACAACGGCTTCAGGCAGGTAGTAACAGCAGTTTCTGAAGGGGCAAGAGCCTCTGCCGCTGTATTCGAACTGCTTGAAAGCGAAGAATAGAGAGAGGTAGCAAATGCCACTGCTGTCGGAAGAAGACAGGAAAGCCATAAGAGGGCACTTTGATCTCATGACAAAGGATGTCAAGGTAACCCTTACAAAAGCACCGGGAGAATGTGATACTGAAGCAATTCTCAGCGAACTTGCCGAGCTTTCATCGAGGATCACTGTTGAAGTTCTGGAATCAACAGACAAAGATCAGATGCTTCCATCATTAAGTATAGGAGATACCGGGCGCGTTCTGTTTAAGGGGATTCCATCGGGATACGAGTTCAGCAGCCTGCTTACAGGAATCATAGACGCAGGCAGAGATGAACAGACTCTTTCCGATGAAACCATGGCCTTTCTGGACAACCTCCAGGAAGATCTTCATGTCAGAGTGTTCGTAACTCCTTCGTGCCCGCACTGCCCCCAGTCAGTGGTTCTTGCCCATCGCCTGGCAGCCTACTCTGACAAGGTAGTTGCCGAGGGTATCGAGGCCAATGAGTTTCAGGAACTCTCTATGAAGTACCAGGTTCAGGGTGTTCCCAGAACTGTGATAAACGAAACATTCGCAGTTGAAGGCTCTCAGCCGGAGCCATACCTTATCGAGGGATTGAAACGGCACATGGGAATCGAGAAAGACGCCTGATGTCTCTGCTTATTCTGGTTCTTGCATCTGGCTGGAGTCTGTCTTTTCC
>CAZRXU010000066.1:0-13076 GCA_964604135.1 uncultured bacterium
CTGTGTAGAGATAGTCGTACCTCTGCTGTGTGTTCCCCCACCAGCTGCCGGAGTTCCTTCCGTGAAGCCGGAGGTAAACGGCGGCTCCGCCGTCAATAAGACCATTATCAGGAAGCCCGGGCAAACCGGGAAGGTCTACAGACACAGGAATAAAACCCATTCCTCGCAAACGGTGCAGCGATTCCGCGCTGTACCATTTTTTGTGTCTGAATTCAACGGCAACCTTCATGTCCGCCAGATTCTTCCTTATGGAAGCAAGGTGGCAAAACGACTCTTCCCTGAAAGGAAAAGACCAAGGGAACTGAGCCAGCACCACACCCATTCTGCCGGACTGTACAAAAGGCCGACACATTCTTCGAAAGGCGGCCCACTGGCTTCTTAACGCATCTCGTGAATGGGTCATTGAAGAGTGAAGTTTTACAGAAAAAACAAACCCGTCAGGAACGGAATCAGCCATTCTTTGTGTGGAATCCGCAGACAGTATTCTGTACCAGGTTGAGTTGATCTCTACGGAGTTAAACTTCAGGGCATAGTACCCAAGCCAGTTTTTCCCTGCAATACGCCGGGGGTAGAACACACCGCGCCAGTGGGGAAAACTGTAACCTGATGTTCCAAGAAACAGCTTTGCCCCTGATGTTAAGTGCTTCTGCTCCAGACTGTTTCCAAAAAGCTCCACAGCTACCTGTTCCCCAGGATGTATTCAAGAGACCGGGCACTTACCACAGCCTTCTCGCCGTAGCGGTTTCTTACTTTGTCGGCCGCCTTGTTCAGCTCGATCGTTCTCTCGGGATAAAATGAAAGCTGGGCATTTTCTGACGGTACAAAGTGGGAAACAGACACCCCGATAAGACGTATTGGCTGTTGTACATGCTGCCTTGCCATATCTTCAGCTGCAGCCAGTATGGTTTGATCCTGGTCGGTGGAAAACGCCAGTGTTCTGCGACGGGTTAACATTTTCATGTTCCGAAGCCTGTATTTCAGTGTAACCGTATTACCCATCCAGCCTCCTTCACGCAGGCGATACCCGGTTTTCTGACACACTGCTGCCAGAGCCGGCATGTACTCTGAAGGAAGGGAAACATCACGGCTGAATGTGTGCTCGTGCCCCATGGACTTTGGTGGTTCTCTGTATCCGAAAAACCTTACCGGTCGGTCATCAATGCCTCTGGCATACCTGAATATCTCCTCTGCTCCTGTACCAAGAATGGATCTGAGCATCTCGCGGCTGAGGCTGCGGAGTTTCTCGATGGTGTTTATGCCGAACATCTCCAGCTTCGCAGCTGTACCCGGGCCTATACCCCAAATTGCCTCTACGGAAAAATCCAGTATGTCATCAGGCATGAGCAGCCCTGCCCCCTTTGGCTTGTAGAAATTTGATGCCATCTTGGCAAGAAGCCTGTTGGGGCCGCAGCCAACTGTACACCACAGTGAAGTGGCATCGTAAACCGCCTTCTGTATTTCAAGGGCTTTTTCTACAATACCCCCTGAAGTTCCGGTGAGATCCATGAATGCCTCGTCTATGCTTGTTGCCTGCACCATGGGGGTAAACGAAAGAAGCACTTCAAGAATACGGGTGCTGTAGGTTTTGTACCGGGCAAAACTGCCGGACAGCACCACGGCACCTGGAATCAGGTGAAGTGCCCTGGTCATTGGCATTCCTGCATGCACTCCGTATTTCCTGGCAGGGTAGTTGCACGAGGTTACCACCGAGCGGAAGCCCGGGTCTCCTCCCACAATAACAGGCCTGTTCTGCAGCTCTTCCCGGCCTAGCAGTTCCACAGACGCGAAGTATGCGTCCATGTCTACATGCAGTATCTGCCTGTCAGGCTCCATGGGAATACTCACAGTCAATAATCCAGCCCATTGTTTCTGTGTTCAGATGAATTTCGTACACATCATCGGCAGATGTGCGAACAACGTAGTGGTAATATTTAACAGTACCCCGACGGCTTTCCCACGAAGAAGAAACCCGTACAACATGGTAAACCCGGTTCTGCCAGCGGAATCTGCACGGATTTACAGTACCGCCTGCAAAATGGCAGATCATCTCTATTCTTTCCCCGAGTTCCTGCACGCAAACCACCTCCGGCATCTTACCTGAATAAATAATAGTATACATTTGTTCACGTGTCAAAGGGCACGTGCGAAAACTGAAGATCGCTTGCAGATATTTCGTTATATTGCAGGGTGAAGTTCACACTTGACAGAATACTTTTACTGCAGAGTACCGCAGTCTCCGGAGGAATTGACACATGTCCACTGATAGCAGAACAGGAATACCGACAATTTCTGCAGTTGTTCCTGTTTACAATGAAGAAAACAATGTTGAAACAGCTGTCAGAACCCTTGTGGAAGTGTTGAACAAAGGCTTCGGCGATTATGAAATACTGATCGTTGAAAGCGGAAGTACTGATCTTACCGCAGAGATTGCCGATAAACTGGCTGCTTCAGATTCCCACATTCGTGTTATCCATCAAATAAACAGGGAAGGTCTGGGAAGCGCGATCAGGCTGGGCTTTGCCAATTCAACCATGAACTACATTCTGTATATAGACGGTGATGAACCCTTTGACGTAACGGAAATTGGAAGAATCATTCCTCTTCTGAAAACCTGTGATGCAGTTATAGGATACCGTATAGGAGAACGTGAGAATTTAAAGAGAAAGCTGTTCAGCTCTGTTTACAACGGTATCATTCAGTTCTTTTTCAGGCTCGATGTAAAAGATGTTAATTTTTCCATGAAGGTTATATCGCGAAGCCTCCTGAAGAAACTCAAGTTGAGGGCAAACGGATGCTTCTACGATGCAGAGTTGATTGCAGAAATCAGACGCACCGGAACTGAAATCCGGGAACTGGGTTTTGTATACACCCCGCGCACACACGGTGAATCGTCTTTGGATAAAATATCTGTTGTTTTAGATATTCTGTTCGAGATGTTTGGTTACTGGTTTAGAAGAAAGCTGTTGGGTCGCTAGAACAAAGGAGATTTCATATGCCGGACAAACGGGTGGCCGTTATTCTTGCAGGAGGAAAGGGAACAAGGCTTGCGCCCTATACGGCAATATTTCCGAAACCGCTGGTTCCCCTTGGGCAATACCCTATAGTTGAAATTCTCGTTCGACAGCTTGTAACATCCGGCTTCAATGAGTTGATTTTTTCAACTGGTTATCTTGGCGAACTTATAAGAACTTACTTTCACGACCATCCCCTGAAAAAGAAAGGAGTTACCTTCAGTTGGGTCAGAGAGTCCACACCCCTTGGAACCGCAGCACCTCTTCGATTGATCGATAGCCTTCCCGAACATTTTCTTGTTCTTAACGGCGATCTGTTCACCACTCTTGATTTCGACAGACTTTACCGAAACCATGTAAGTTCCGGGGCTACCCTTACCATTGCCATGCACAGCAAGAAGGTTAAACTGCAGCTTGGAGTTGTGAAACACGACGGCAGAAGAGTAACTGGATACATTGAAAAGCCTTCTTACAATTATGATGTAAGTATGGGAATTTACGCTTATTCAAAAAAGGCACTGAACTTTATTCCCAAGAACGAAGTCATGGATTTTCCGGATCTGGTGCAAACCCTGGGTAAAGCAAAAGAGCTGGTTGAATGTGAGTTCAGCGATGCCAGATGGTTAGACATCGGGAATCCTGATGATTACGCGGCAGCCCAGGAAGAATTCGCAGCAGATCCTTCTGCCTACCTCAAAGAAATTGAATGAAAGTTCTTGTAACAGGAGCTGCTGGCTTCCTGGGAAAGAGTGTTACTGAAACCCTTTCCAAAATGACGGCTGATGTTACCGGTCTGGATATTGTGGGGGGGCACAATATTTTAAAATGTGACCTCACCAATGCCGGTGAAACATCAAAAACACTGAAAGGTCGTGTCTTTGATGCAGTCATTCATCTGGCAGGAATAAGAGGCAGCTTAAAAGAAATGAATCGCGTTAATGTACGTGGTACGGCTAATCTTCTCAATGGGTTTCATAGCCCTCCTGGGTGCTTTGTTCTGGCCAGCTCCTGTGCTGTTTACGGAATTCCTGAAGATGTCGGCGGATGCGTGAATGAGAACAGTCCAACGGCTCCTATCACTGATTACGGGCAAACCATGCTGAAGAAAGAACAGGTCGCAGGGGAAATCTGTTCCACCCGGGGAATACCAATGACTTCAGCTAGAATCTTTAACCTGTTCGGAGCCCGGCAATCTCCGTCCATGATGACTTCAGCTGTTGCCAGAAAACTTGTTAAAATCTATTCAGGCAGTGTACAACCACCCCTGCAAACAGGCCCGCTTCATACCCGGAGAGACCTGATCGATTCAGACGATGCGGCGCAAGCCCTTGTATTGATGGCTGTTGAAAAGACCGCAGGTAATTTTAATGTGGGCACTGGAATTCCTGTCTCGGGGGATGAAGTGGTTAATACACTGCAGGATATACTTGAAACACAGGTACCGGTAAGGATCAATTCAGAGTTCAATCCTATGGTTGAATCCATATACGCAGATATATCTAAAATTCAGTCGGTGCTTCGCTGGAAACCATCCGTACCATTCCGAACAACTCTCACTGCTATTGTAAATTACTGGCTGAAGCAGGAAAATGCCAGACAGCAATTCGATCATTCTCCCGCACAATAACCGGTACATCATCAGTTACATACCCACGAAAGGCCATGGCGAGTACCGTCTTAATCAATCTGTCTGATTTTCAGCACCAGACTCTCTACTCATCAGCTTTCTCCAGATTACTTCCAACCTTCCGGAATGATATTCTGGCAACAACAAGACTCAGTTCAAACAGAATATAAAGCGGAAGAGCCAGCATAACCTGCGTAAGGGGATCCGGTGGCGTAAGGATCGCAGCCATAACAAGAAGACCGACCACCACATGCCTTCGGTATTTTCCCAGCGTCCGCGGTTGTATAACCCCGGTCTTCGTCAGGAACAGTACTGCAAGGGGAAGCTGAAACGCTGCACCGAACACAAGCAAAAAGGAACCGATAAAGCCCAGATAGGCCGAGACACTCCATGTGCCGTGTATGTTTCCCGTTTCAAAGCTCTGAAACAGAACAAGAGCCGGCCTGCGCATTACAAACCAGGCAAACGCCGCTCCGCCGATGAACAGTAAGGTTCCAGCAGCAGTTACTGAAATTACCCCTTTGCGCTCTTTTTCGTAAAGCCCGGGAGCGACAAACCTCCAGATCTGAAAAAGAAGAACAGGGGAGGCAGCAATTACTCCAATTGCAACAGACAGCCTCAGATGAGCTGTAACAGCCTCTGCAGGAGCCAGAGCCACCAGTTCGCACGGTGAGGTGGATGTTATGCATCCCGTTGTATACCTGCTGAAGAAAAACGATACCGTGGTAAGAACTGCAACTGTTGCGAGCATCACGAACAGCCTTCTTCTGAACTCCTCAAGGTGGTCCCAGAAAGATCCTTCCTCCGGCGGTTTTACTGCCATACCTTTTCCAGAAGTTTTCTTTCGAAATCAGGGTTCAGCACGACCTGTTCGCAGTTCTCCCATCCCCTGGGTACTATCCAGATTCTTCCACGATCGGTTGTTTTTTTATCACCGTCGAGGTGTTTCAGTACTTCCTCAAGGGTGATGGAAGATGGAACGGCAGTTTTAAGACCAAGACTATGGGCAACCTCTCTCAGCTCTTCAGCAAAACTGTGATTGCCTCCTATTTCCGCTGCAATGGGAATACCCATGGCAACGGCAGCTCCGTGACTCACTGTAAAACCGCTGGCTGCTTCTATACAATGGCCGATGGTGTGCCCCAGATTAAGCAGCCTTCTTTCGCCTTTTTCCTCAAGGTCAGCAGATACAATTCTTCCCTTCACAGCCAGACAGGCCGGTACCGCCTGCATATAGTTCTCTTCCAAGAGGAAATCAACAATCTGCCTGTTTCCGATCACTGCTGTCTTGAATGCTTCAGCAATACCGTTCGCGGTTTCCACAGGCAGAAGGGTTTTCAGGAATTCGGGGCAGATAACTACCTGTGAGGCCGGATACACCGTTCCCGCCTGATTCTTTTCCCCTGCAATATTCACCGCAGTCTTCCCGCCCAGTGATGCATCCACCATGCACAGCAGCGTGGTTGGTACAAGGGTCAGGTTAACTCCCCGCTTCCATGTGGACGCGGCAAAAGCAGCAGTATCACACACTGTTCCGCCGCCTGCAACAACCACTCTGGAATCCCTCTGCAGTTTCGCCCGGCTCATTTCCAGCCAGAGTTTTTCCACTGCGGCAGGAATCTTACCTGCCTCGCCACCGAGTACTTCAACAACATTGCTGCACAGCGGTAGCCTGTTGCCGAACAGTCTTCTTACCTCTGAATCAACAATCAGCATGTCCGGTGAAACAGCAATGTCTTCCAGTGTGCTCACAGCGTGAACAACAGTTGAAACATCGGCTCTGGGAAAAGTGAATTCCAGTGGCATCAGTACAGAGTAAACTCTATTCCTCTCCGCCGGTGAATGATGTAAGAGTGATCAGACTGTCGGCAGACCGTATCATAACCATTCCCACATCAGGTGCCAGCCAGATATTTCTTACAGACAATGTGGTTTCCGGAGCAAAGCCTGCAGTTTGAATCCAGTTTATTACCATTTCCTCCTGATGCACTCTGTAGCAGTTAGTCCATGCACCATCGGGAGAAACCTCGGGCCCGGTGACAAACTGGTTTCGTATCCAGGTATGACTGAGGGTAACACCCTGACTCACAGCCTGTGCGCTTACAGAATCTCTGAAGGTCATTCCATCGGCAAGGGGCCACTGAAACATGGTTATCCATGCCTGATAAATAGGCACTTCAAATCCGTTGAAAAGAACCGTGTGATCCTCGTATTTTTCAAGCCTGCCTTTTTCGTTGATCCAGTAGGTGTAGTCTGCCCCGGATTGAAGCCTCCAGCACGGGCGCTCTCCTACTACAGTCTGATCCACAACGGTTACTATTCTGCTTCCTCCACCGTCAATGGAGTATTCCCACGTGGCACCCGAAGGGAAAACCGGGAAGTAGTTCGATGAAAGCCTGAAATAAACAGGGTTGCTTTCACACCCGGAGTAAAGCACAAGAAATGCTGCTACAGCTAATACTACAGTCTTCTTCACAGCTTTACCTCCCTTGAAACACCGAAAGTTAATCTGAATGCGTCTCCAGACTTCTCCGATGCCATAACGCTTTCAAGATCAAGCCCCAGCCCTGCTCTCCACGGAGAACCCAGGCTGAAATTCCACCGCAGTCCAGCCCGCCAGAAAAGGTCCCAGCTTTCCGGATCAATCCCACTTCCGGAAGCAAGACGGCTTCTGCAGTACCCGAAACCGGCAGAAAGACCGGGGTTGAAAATAGTTCCGCCGGGGCGGAAGTAGAACACAACATCAGCCATTGGTTTCAGCTGAGAAAATGAAGCACTGCCCTGGTTGGCATCTGCAAATATAGCTCCATCTATTCCCAGACCCGCTCTGAGCTTTTCTGTAAACAGCCAGTTGCCGTACAAACCGCCTGAAAGACCGTTACTGAGGTTTTCTCCCCAGCCGCCAACAGGCGTTATACCAGCCCCCTCAAAAACCAGATTCACCGTTCCAGCTGTAACAGCGGTGGCAATCGTTATTATCAGAACAGCAACTTTGTACAAAACGCCTCCTATACTTCAATGTATGGTAAAGCCTCGTAGGGCTTTCCGGTAAATACCCTGAATCTTCCATCTGCTACCTGCTTACATGACTTCAGTACAAGATCGGTTGTGTTGTTCTCTTCACTGAGATGTGCCGCCACGCAAAAGTTCAGCTCACTGTGTACTATACCAGCAAGGGCCTCTGCAGCATCACAGTTTGAAAGATGCCCCTCACCTGAAGCGATTCTCTGTTTCAGCGGCCACGGATACGAACCGTCCCATAGCATATTGACATCGTGATTGAACTCAAACACCAGCCCGTTGCACCCCTCAAGCATCGTTCGCGCAAGAGGAGTAAAAATACCCATATCAGTGGCAATACCCAGCTTTCTGCCCCCGGCGGTCACTGTGAACCCGCTGGGATCTCTGGCATCGTGAGGTATACTCCACGGTTCTACAGTAAAATGACCTATCTGAACTGTATCGCCATTGGAAAAAAACTCTATGCCCTTGAGTTTCTGGCCGGTGAGCCGGGCACCTTCAACTGTACCTCTTGTGCCAAAAACGGGAATATCCCACTTTCTTGCCAGAATACCTGCAGCCCTGGCGTGATCACTGTGCTCGTGGCTGACAAACAACCCCACAGCCTCCGCCCCGGGCATAGCAGAGCTTTCAAGACGAAGAAGATGCTGCTTCCCACTGAGACCTGCGTCAAAGAAAAGCATCTGCCCCATGTATTCAACAGCTGTGGCATTACCTGATGACCCGCTTGCCAGCACTGCCAGATTCACGGCAACCTCACTGTGTTGAAGTATGCCGGTGAAACTCCGTGTTCAGGGGATGAACCTTCCCCCCACCTGTTTTTCAGCATCTGTTCAGTACCCTCAGGCAGCGAGTTCAGACTGAACACGCAGATACCTCCGGCACCCAGCTGAAGAGCCTTTTCAGCACCCACAAGGGAGTTATCTACAGTCTGATTCCAGACACCTATTCCGTAAACAACTTTTTCAGGGCACACCGATGTGGTGGAAGATGCCAGTTCAAGAGCCCTGCGTGTGTTTGAGGTGTAAGCCATGGGGCAGACAAAATCAACGAGCCCCTGGTTCAGCCAGCTCTGCCAGTCGCATGAAAACTCTGACGCAGCCGAATATGGATTAGCCATAACTGCACACGAAAGCAGCACACCTGGGTCCACTGATCTAAGAGCGGTTCTTACAGTGGCTACAGTTTCTGTAACCTGATGCTGTCTCCAGATTCCCCACTGTTCCGGTGCTTCCTCCGGGGAAAAGCCAGTGGCAATCTGAAAAAGCTCCACCTCACCAGGTGAATACCCGAACGAAGAATTGGGATACCTGATGTAATCAAGGTGAATTCCGTCTATGTTGTAGTTTTCAGCAATCTCCACTGCGATGCCGGAGATGTATTCTTTCACCCCCGGGTAAGCGGGAGAAAGGGTAGCCCCCACAAGACCTGCCGCTTCGGCCTCATCCCTGGTGTAAGATCGGGAGCTTCTTCCATTTCTGCTGGCTGTAAACCACTCTGGATGACGGTGGTAAATGTGATCGGGAGACTCCGGCAACCACGGTGCAGACCAAACAAGGTAAGCATTTACCCATGCGTGAACCTCCATACCCATAGGGCCTGCCTCCTGTATTATGTAGGCCAGCGGGTCTTCAAAACCGGAGAAATCGGCAGGAGGAAGAATCTCCGACTGATAGTAGGCTTCGCCTCTTCCAACCACCTGAACAAGAATTCCGTTAGCCCCGGCAGCCTGTGCCCTTTCAAGCAGCCTGTCTACCTGCCGGGGGCTTGCCAAGCCATCTCTCACCACCCAGAAGTACCTGCAGCCGGACTCGCCATATGCAACGGTAGCCGCGGTAATTAGAACCAGAAGATACAGAATAATCGGTTTATTCAAGCGAAGCACTGAATTCTTCTTTCTGTGGGCGAAGGAAAAGCTGCCCTATTGCAGTTCTAAGATCTGTTTCGCCGTCAATAATACTTCGTACCATTGATGTGATGGGAAGTTCCACAGACAGTTTCTCAGCAAGGGAAAGCATGGCGTGTGATGTGGGAACTCCTTCGGCAAGACCGGTCATTTTTTCATTCTTTACAAGGGACTCTCCGAAACTCCTGTTTCTGCTAAACTTCGAGAACAGGGTAGCCTCGTAATCCCCCAGGTGAGAAAGCCCGTAAACACTTCTCCAGTCTCCGCCTGAAGCCTGTACAAGTCGGGCCACTTCCTGGGGGGCTCTGGCCATAAGAGCACCCTTCAAACCACTCATTTTCATCCCGTCCAACATGCCGGCGGCAATACCGATCACATTTTTCGCAGCCGCTCCTATCTCACAACCAATCAGATCTGTGGAACGGTACATTCTTACCAGTGATGAGCCCATTCTATCGGTGATTCTTACAGATGTATCTTCATGGAGAGAGCTTATCAGCATACAGCCGGGCACCCCTGCTACAAAATCCTGCGGATGACCGGGACCGACCCATATACTCAGCGAGCGTGGCCTTAGCCCTTCCTCACCAGCTACAACGGAAAGCCGTTTGCCGGTAGACAGTTCAAGCCCCTTCATGCATAGAACCACATCAGTGGTAGAAAGGTCATACTTTGAAAGCTGTGATGCAAGCCCCCTGAACAACTGGGCAGGTATCGAGATAATGATCTGGTCGGCATCAAGAGCCTGTTCCAGATCAGTTGTCAGTGTTACCGAGTGTGGCAGAGTGAGATAGGGGTTTGCCCTGTTCTTCACAAGCAAAGCAAAGCTAGTGCTGTCTGCCGGTTCCCAGCCTGTTACCTGATACCCCTGTTCAGCTGCATACCACAGATGAAAACCGCCCCATCTTCCGCAACCAAGCACTGATATTTTCATGCAGAAGGCTCCTTTCCCGGTTGCACACAATATAGTGTTTCCGATGATTTTTTGACATTCTGCTATTCCCGCTGTAATTTACGCCGGTAACCCTACTCGAAAGGAGATAATATGAAGCTGGTGATCTTTCTGGCCGCAACAGTACTGTTTCTTGCTTCCTGCGGGAGAAACGAAGAACCACCGGACCAGGTAGCAAACGCGCCTTCTTTTCCAGTTGACACCCTTGAAATAACCGGATACATCGGCGAGGAACTGGGCGACTCCACCAGCACTTTTGCCATTCTTGCAGATGCTGAATACCTCGCCGGCACCGGAAATATTCTCGTTCTCGATAACGGAGCAGCCTGCTTCAAGGAATACACTCCTTCAGGCGACTACATCAGACAGATTTCCAGACAGGGCAGCGGCCCCGGAGAACTATCCTCTTCAACCATTGAGTTTTTCCAGATGGGTGGGAATGTATTTGCTCTCAACATTCCGAAACAGGGTTTTGTTGTTTTCGATGATTCTCTGAACTTCCTCGAAGAAATGCCCCTCTGGCCACAGAACCCTCCCATGCAGAGCGTTCCTGTTTCCGACAGTGTTTTCGCCGCCTACAGGCTTGAAACTGAAGAAAGCGGAGAAGGCAGCTTCACACTGTTCCGAAGAATAGCCCTGTATACCTACGGGGAAGAAGACTACGATACCTTGCTGTGGCAGGACTCTACAGAACTGACTATCAGTGACCTCATCGCAAACAGCTCTATAATTGTCAACGACTTTCTCCTCGGTATAGCTCTTGGGGGAAACAGCGACATCATTCTTTTGTCTCTGAAGGAGTCAGACAACTACGCTGTTCATGCCTTCTATCCTGATGGTTCAGAGGCCTTTACCATAACAGTTCCCCTTGAACAGGTTGCTAAGACCGAAGAGGAAATAGCTGAAGAAAAGACTTACATGAATGGTTTATTCAGCAGAATGGATGCGCAGGGTATGGGCGATTTTGTTCCGGAACCCTACAGAGACATGGTTGTTGCAGTTTACACAGGGCCAGACGGCAACATCTGGGTACAGCGGGGAACTCAGGAACAGCCTTTCTTCGATATATTCGACTTAGAGGGCACCCTTATCGGCCACAAAGTTTTCCCGGAACCGGGCTGGACCTGGCACTTCTCCATGAGTCCCATGGGTATTCTGGCCTGGGAGGATGATCCGGAACTCGAATACCAGCAGCTGTTCCTTGTCAGATAGCAACCAATTGCCTGAATTTCCGGAAATCCGGCACAGAACTGTTTCCGTGTTTGCAGTGTCTGTACAGCATTGTTAGGAGGTGTTGATGAAGAGAATACCCGGTTCCGGTCCTGCTCCACAAACAGTGGTTGTTCAAGGTCTTGGTTTTGTCGGCGCAGCCATGGCTGTTGCTGTTGCCTGTGCCGTTGATGAGAATGATCATCCATACTTCGATGTTACCGGTATAGACCTGGATACCAAAACAGGGAACAGCAGAATCAACAGTATCAACTCAGGTCTTTTCCCGTTTGAGACTGTTGACCAGTCGATAATCAGAAGCACAGGGAAGGTAGTTCTAAGGGGCAATCTCCGGGCTACTGCTGATCCCGCCGTTCTGAAAGAGGCAGATGTTGTTCTAGTAAGCGTCAATCTCGACATCATTTCTTCCGAAAGTGGAGAGCCATCTGTAGATTTCGTGCACTTCAAAGAGGCCATAAGAACGCTGGGCAACAACATAGTTGCAGACACTCTTGTAATTATTGAAACAACCGTTCCTCCTGGAACCTGCGTCAAGGTTGTTAAACCAATTCTTCAGCAGTGTCTGTGGGACAGAGGTATTGATCCCGAATCCGTACTGATTGCTCATTCCTACGAAAGGGTGATGCCGGGGGCGGCATACCTTGATTCCATAGTAAATTTCTGGAGGGTGTACTCTGGAATAACTGATGATGCAGCAGACAGGTGCGAAGCCTTCCTTTCCAGGATCATTAATGTGAACAAGTATCCACTGACCAGACTTGATACAACTGTAGCCTCTGAAACGGCAAAGGTGCTGGAGAACAGCTACCGTGCGGTGACCATAGCGTTTATGGAGGAATGGGGCAGGTTTGCAGAGGATGTCGGATTTGATCTGTTTGATGTGATCAACGCCATAAGAAAAAGGCCCACTCACTCCAATATGCGTCAGCCGGGTTTTGGCGTTGGCGGCTACTGTCTTACAAAGGATCCTCTCTTCGCCGGATTTGCCGCCAGGGAATTGTTCCACCTCGGAAAACATGAATTCCCCTTCTCTTCACTGGCTGTTGCGACCAACCGGGCAATGCCCCTGGTTACACTCGGCAAGCTTAAAGAACACTTTGACCATTCTCTGCAGGGAATTCGAATACTTCTTATGGGCATCAGTTACAGGCAGGATGTTGGAGACACAAGGCATTCTCCATCGGAAGTATTTGCCATTGGTGCCATGGGGGAAGGTGCCGTGATTTTGCCACAGGATCCGTTCGTAAAGTACTGGCACGAGCTGCAGATGACTGTTACAGACGACCTTCCTGATCCCGATCTGTTCGACGCGGTTGTGTTTGCTGTTCC
>CAZRXU010000066.1:13176-14584 GCA_964604135.1 uncultured bacterium
TTTCTTCTTCATCTGGCAAAGAGTCCGGAAGCCAGGCTGTTTGATGTTGATCTTCTTGATAGATCATCCTTCTCTGAACTCGCCGGAGATTACAGTGTTGTGTTTCATCTTGCAGCCATTATCGGTGTACAGCACGTACTGAACGCTCCCTATGATGTGCTGACCAGAAACACGGAACTTCTGGAGAACACAATAGACTTCTGCCGGGAACAGAAACACCTCGACAGATTTGTTTTTGCTTCTACAAGCGAGATCTACAGCGGTACTTTGAGACACTTCTCTCTGCCTGTACCAACACCCGAAACCGTCCCCCTTGCAATTACCAATCTGTCAGAAAACAGAACATCGTACATGCTTTCAAAAATATACGGAGAAGCTCTCTGCCTTCACTCTGGATTGCCGGTAACTATTGTCAGACCTCACAATTTCTACGGTCCCCGTATGGGTCTTTCTCATGTAATTCCCGAATTAATGAAGAAGGCATTTCTCAGTAACAGCAGTGAACTGACGGTGTTCTCTCCCGACCACACGAGAACCTTCTGCTTCATCGATGACGCAGTTGAAATGATCACTGTTCTTGCCGAGTCTGAAGCAACCAGAGGAACTGCTTACAACATCGGCAATGAAACACCAGAGATAACCATCAGTTCTCTTGCAGAGAAAATCCTGTCTGTTTCCAACTCAAAACAGACGGTCAAAGCAGGCCCGGTTACCGAAGGTTCTCCTGCGCGTCGCTGCCCTGATATGAGCAGAACACTGGAGGCTACAGGCTTCTCTTCACTTGTTTCTCTTGATCAAGGCTTACTTCGTACCTTCCAGTGGTACAAAACAAATGTTTTCCTGAACAACGGGGAAAGTGCCATCTAGCAAGCGATTCGGAGCGTCTAAACCATAAGAGGGCAGCCTTTTCAGGCTGCCCTCTGTCTTACAGATAATCAATATCAGTGGGTAAGAACGATCCTGCAGGTTGAAACTTCCGCACCGAAACTGGCTACAACCGTGTAGATACCAGTTGCCATTGAACCGGCGTCTACAACAACAGAACCGGCTTCGTCTGCAACCCTTGAAGCCACAAGACGACCGGCAGAGTCGTAGATACGCAGCTCGACAGCTTGTTCTGCCGGTGTCTGGATGCTGATGTTGAAAGTTCCATGAGCCGGGTTAACTGCCGGTGAAACGGCAAAACCGCCCTGAACCTCTGCCTCTGTTTCCTCTGCGGTTCCTGTAAGGTCTGCCATGAAAATATGTACATACCCGTAGAAGTCACTGACTATAAGATCCGGGGTCCCGTCTTCATCCCAGTCGTTTACCCAGAGTCTGGTTCCGGTGTACAGGTCAAGGGGGGCTCCGTTACTCTGAATAGCCTGATACCCGCTGAAAACAGGATCGGCATCTGTGCCTGTGTTTT
>CAZRXU010000067.1:0-14575 GCA_964604135.1 uncultured bacterium
GCTCTTCTTGCTGTGGCCGACCCTGGAGACCGGGCAATAGTGCTTGAGCCCTACTACTTTGATCATATTTTCGCCATTCAGTTTTCCAGTCTGGAGCTGGACTCAATTCCAATGGTTGAAGACTCCGGCTGGGCCGTTCCATGGGATGAACTTGAACGCAGAGTTCCCGGAGCAAAAGTTATGGTTCTGGTGAACCCGGGAAACCCCACAGGGGCAGTGCTTACCGAACAGGAAATACGGAGGATCGTAAACCTTACCTGGGAAAACAACTGCACTCTGATAATTGACGAAACCTACGAGCAGTTCAACTTTACAGGCAGCTCACACCATCCCTGGATTGAAACAAAACAGGACCATGTTCTTACTCTGGGCAGCTTTTCGAAGAGTTTCAGTTTGTCGGGCTGGCGTCTGGGATACCTGTTCGGTGCCGATCACATTCTGACGCAGGCTTTGAAAATACAGGATTCTGTGGTAATCTGCCCGTCAACTCCAGGACAAATTCTTCTTGAGGAATGCTTGAGCATTGAAGGCTGGGTCGAGAACAGATCCGCAGAAGTCCGCTACCGGCTTGACCTCTGCAGAGACGCCATGGAAAAAGCTGAAGGGCTGGAGTGGAGAGAAGCTGGCGGAGGTTTCTTCACTCTGGCAAAAACACCAGACACCATCGATGCCTATGCACTGGCGGATCATCTTGTAAGTGAATACTCCATAGCAGCCATCCCGGGGGATGCCTTCGGCAACTCGGGAAAGCACCATCTCAGATTCAGTTTCGGGTGTCTTTCAGATGATGAGCTGAAGCCTGCAATGTCTGCGCTGGCAACGGTTAACCTTAGCAATTCTGCTCTTTAAGAAGTTTCCTAAGCAACTGTTTTGCGTTACTGAAGAAACTGTTGAATCTGCCGTCGATAAAGTCGGCAAAACTGTGCACAGGCCCGTGAAATCCACCGTTTCTGTACACCAGACAGGTGTGTGCGAAAACACCCTCACCCATGTATATCTTGTCAGGTGCCTGTTTGAAACTGGCCAGAACCAGCTTGCCGTGGTCAAGGTAGCCGGGATCTATATTAACCACCCTTTTATCGCCTGAAGCCCCTTTCTTTTCCAGTTCGGCACACTGTGTTTTCCAGTGTGGCAGCTCTGACGGATCGCGGAGCGGAGCAAAGCAAAGCCAGACCCGAAACAGGTCTGCACCCATCTCACCTTTGTAGTAGTCGGTCATATCAAAAGGAAATGGATCACTGAAAAGAACCACTTCTCCCAGCAGAAGCTGCAGTTGTGAAAGAACCCGCTTGAGGTGTAATCTGTGGGAGTACAGAACACTGACCACAGGCAGAACCGGTGGAAACTGTAGCGGCGCAGACATCAGCTATTTCCCTGCTTCTGCCGCTGAAGCTGCGCCCAGGCGGCACGGGCTACTTCCACAGATACACCGAATACTTCACTGATCTCCTGCGGGTAGTCCCTGCGAATGTTACGGTTTCTGTTTCCAAACCCGTCTACAGTCCTCAAATTTCCATTGTGGGCACTGATTCTTCCACCTGAGGAACCTGTTCTGTTGAGGTAAAGGCTGTTCATTCCAGCAGAGTTAAACGAATTCCTCCAATACTGAACAAACTCATCACGGGAAACCCGGCGGGAGTCCAGCCGGTATCTTAAAAGTTTCCCTCCGTTTTCCTGTGTATGAAGCTCCCATCCTCCCTCTACCGGAGTCCATAACATCCTCCTCTCTGCGGTAATTATTTCACCTACACCAGTATCAGAGAGCTTGACTGCACCGGGAACAATGTAGCCCGGATCCAGAATAAACCTGCCTGCTTCACCCTCTACAAGCAGGGCACAGTGGGTGTTCATCCTGCCGCTTATGTGGCCGGTAAGCGGTCTTGTGTACAGCCCGCAGGCTTTCATAATTGCACCAAGTGTTTCAGTAAGGGAATAACAGGTTCCCCCTGTTCCATTGTTCACATACCCGCTCATTACCTCATCAGCCAGTCTGGGACGGTCTTCTCCAGAAGAATGAACAAGAAACTTGGTCAGGTTCTCCCACGGGATGCCTGAAAACACCTCGCCTATTCTGTGTATGTCCGCGGCTCTTCTGCCCGGACAGACATTGAAATGTTCAAAGAATATCTCAGCTGCTTTTTCCATGGGTTTATTATAATTGCCGCAACAGAAATGAGCTGAGCTTGAACAAGAACAGGTACTACTCCCTTAATTCATACTTCAGAAACACCTTCGGAGAAAAGGTGTACAAGGTTAGCATTGCAGGCGGCTTTACCTGCCCGACAAGAGACGGAACAAGGGGTACCGGAGGCTGCGCCTTCTGCAACCCTGCAGGCAGTGAACCCATGCATTACAAGCCCGGCATGTCTGTTACCAGTCAGCTTGAACTGGCCACCAATTACGTACGAGAAAGACACGAGACAAACCACTTTCTTGCCTATTTTCAGGATTACACAACAACTCACAAAGATGTGAAGAATCTGGAAAAGCTGTACCGCCAGGCGCTGAACTTTCCCGGAATTCGAGGCCTGGCCCTGTGCACAAGACCGGACTGCCTTGATAATGATGTGCTTGACCTTCTTGAAGACATTTCCAGAGAAACATTTGTCTGGGTTGAACTTGGAGTTCAGAGTGGATGTGACCTGACTCTTGTGCGTATGAACAGAGGCCACACCGTCTACGATTCTGAAAAAGCGTTTGAGAAACTGCATGCAAGAAACATAAGAACCGCCGCGCACGTTATTCTTGGATACCCCGGTGAAACAGTAGAAGAAGCCATGACAACCGCCAGCCTGGTAAACAGATCCAGCACTGCAGGGGTAAAACTCCAGAACCTTCATATACTAAAAAATACACTGCTGGCGGAACAGTACAGCCGCGATGAATTCACCCTGATGGAGAGAAGCGAATACGCGGAACTGGCAGCAGATTTCCTGGAGCGGATCAGACCGGATATTGTTGTACAGCGTGTAACCGGCGAAGCGCCTCCCAGAATGCTTGTGGCACCTCACTGGGCGATCAACAAACTTGCTGTGATGAACAGAGTAAGAAGAGAGCTGATGTACAGAGATTCGTGGCAGGGAAAGCTTCTTGGTTACTCTCTGAGCAAAATACCATCCGTTAAAAACTGAATTCATTGAAGCAGGAACAATGGTACATTGAAGCACTATAGGTAAGTGTTCGGCGCGGGATCCCTCCTCCTGCAATGAACACCCTGTCAGGAGTTTGTGTCACGAAGGGAACTCGACGAAAGCCAAATTCGCCGGGTTCCTTTTGCGTACCATGAAAGCACTTTGTGTAGTTTGAATCGTTGCCCTCTGTTGTGGTTTCTTTGTAGATTAGCCATTCTCCCGTTTCATAGTTTTATTTACCCGTATGGAGGCTCCAGATGATCCGTCGAAACACCATTGATTCAATACTGGGTGGAACCTGCACCAGCGGTACTGCAACAGTTTACGGCTGGGTAAAAACTGCCAGAACCGGTAAAAGCGTTGCTTTTGCATCTCTTAATGATGGATCGACCTCAGCAAATCTGCAGGTGGTGTTTGACAGAGCCTCGTTTCCGGCAGAGAAGCTTTCCGCTCTTCTCACCGGTGCGTGTATAAAGGTAACAGGAACTGTTGTTGAAAGCCAGGGAAAAGAGCAGACAGTTGAAATTTCCGCAGATGATCTTGAAATTATCGGACCAGTAGACAGCGAGTACCCTCTTCAAAAGAAAAGGCACTCACTGGAATTCCTCAGAACAATGCCCCATCTCCGTTCCAGAACAAACACCCTTGGAAGCGTGCTCAGAGTAAGCCATCATATTTCCATGGCAATACACAGCTTCTTTGATACAAACGGCTTCTTCAATGTTCACACACCATTTATAACAGAGAGCGACTGTGAAGGTGCAGGAGAAACTTTTCAACTGACCACTCTTCCTCTGGACTTGCTGCCCATGAAAAACGGCAAGGTTGAGTACGAAAAAGACTACTTCAAAAAGAAGGCCTTTCTCACAGTAAGCGGCCAGCTTGAAGCGGAGCCGTTCGCCCTGTCTCTTGGCAAGGTCTATACCTTCGGACCCACTTTTCGCGCAGACCCGTCTGACACAAGAATACATGGTGCCGAGTTCTGGATGCTGGAACCTGAAATGGCGTTCTTCGATCTGGAAGACAACCTGAAACTCATAGAAAAATTTGTGAAATTCACCGCTTCCTACCTCATGGACAAATGCAGCGATGACATTGCGTTCTTCACCAGGTTCTTTGAAAAAAGCCTGCCTGAGCGTTACAGATCGCTGCTGGACAATAACTTTGGAAAAATCACCTACACACAGGCGATAGAGATTATCAGGTCAATCCCCGACAGGTTTGAAACTGTCCCACAGTGGGGAGACGACCTTGCAACCGAGCACGAGAGATACCTGGCGGAAAAATACTTTGGTAAGCCAGTGTTTGTTATCGACTACCCGGCATCTATGAAGCCTTTCTACATGTATGTGAATGATGACGGAAAAACAGTGGGTGCCTGCGATCTTCTGGCACCTGGAGTAGGGGAACTTGTCGGGGGGAGCCAGAGAGAGCACAGACTTCCCATTCTGGAAAAAAGAGCAGTTGAACAGGGTCTTGATATGGATACTTACAGATGGTACATGGAACTTCGACGCTGGGGTACCGCGCCACACGCTGGTTTCGGCCTGGGCTTCGAGAGGCTTCTTATGTACTTAACCGGTATGGACAACATCCGTGATGTTGTTCCATTTCCAAGAACTTTCGGAAAAATGTATTAATCAATAACTCTAGCGAAAGCTGGTAATCATGAGCAGACAAATGATAACGATTGACGGTAACGAAGCCGCAGCGCGTGTCGCTCACAAGCTCAGCGAAGTTGTGGCGATTTACCCTATCACGCCTTCGAGCCCCATGGGCGAGCACAGTGACACCTGGTCATCCAGAGGACAGAAAAACATCTGGGGAACAGTACCCCTGGTGCAGGAAATGCAGAGCGAAGGCGGAGCCTCAGCTACAGTACACGGAGCTCTTCAGACAGGAGCCCTTACAACAACATTTACAGCCAGCCAGGGTCTTCTTCTGATGATACCCACCATGTACAAGATTGCCGGCGAGCTTACGCCCACAGTTTTTCATGTTGCAGCCAGAAGTCTTGCTGCTCAGGCACTTTCCATTTTTGGCGACCACAGCGATGTGATGGCTGTAAGAAACACTGGCTTCGGCCTGCTGTCCAGCGCCAGCGTTCAGGAAGTAACAGATCTCGCTGCCATAGCACACGCTGCCACTTTAAAAAGCCGAATTCCGTTTGTTCACTTCTTTGACGGTTTCAGAACCAGCCATGAGATTCAGAAAATTGAAGCTCTGGATGACGATGTTCTAAAGAAAATGATTGACGATGAACTGGTTTACGCCCATCGCATGCGGGGTCTTAATCCCAACAAACCCGTGGTTCGCGGCACAAGTCAGAACCCTGATGTGTACTTCCAGGGCCGTGAAAGTGTAAACCCGTACTATGAGGCAGCCCCTGCAATTGTACAGGAGTACATGGATCTGTTCGGCAAACTCACAGGCAGACACTACCACCTGTTCGACTATGTGGGAGATCCCGATGCCGAGCACATAATGGTTCTTATGGGCTCCGGCTGTGAGGTTGCCCATGAAACAGTAGAATACCTAGCAGCAAATGGCGAAAAAGTAGGTGTTATCAAGGTTCGTCTCTACAGACCATTCGATGCGTCAGCACTTCTTTCAGCTATCCCCGAAACCGTAAAAACCGTAAGTGTTCTCGACCGAACAAAGGAACCCGGTAACGATGGTGAACCACTCTACAAAGATATCAGTACAGCACTCAGAGCAGCTGGTAGAACGTCTGTAAAGGTTGTTGGCGGCAGATTCGGCCTTTCCAGCAAAGAGTTCACACCTGCGTCTGTAAAAGGTGTTTTCAACAATGCTCAGGGTGATCTGAAAAACAGTTTCACTGTTGGCATAGTTGACGACTTGACCTATTCAAGCATCGAAATACCAAACTTTGACTTCAAAACAGAGGGGCTTATACAGGCTGTTTTCATGGGCCTGGGCTCAGACGGTACAGTTGGTGCCAACAAGAACAGCATAAAAATTATCGGGGAAACAACCGACAACTACGCTCAGGGTTACTTCGTATACGACTCGAAGAAGGCTGGTGCTCTTACAGTAAGCCACCTTCGGTTCGGCCCGGAAAAAATCAGGCGCACATGCCTTATTGAGCAGGCGGGTTTTGTCGCCTGTCATCAGACTGTGTTTATCGAGAAGTACGATATTCTGCACTACGCAGCAGATGGGGCCACCTTTCTTCTTAACACTCCCTACGGGCCTGAAGAAATATGGGACAACCTTCCCAAGACAATCCAGGCTGCAATGATAGAAAAGAACATAGAGTTCTATGTTATTGATGCCTACAAAGTGGCTAATGAAACTGGTATGGGCGTGATGATCAACACCATTATGCAGACCTGCTTCTTTGCCATCAGCGGTGTACTTGAAAGGAACGAGGCAATAGGCAGAATCAAAGATGCCATCAAAAAGTCATACGGCAAAAAAGGCAAAGATGTTGTTGAGAAAAACTTTGCAGCAGTTGATCACGCTTTGGCTGGCCTTCACAAAGTTACCTGTCCCTGCGAGCCTTCAAGCGAAATTGCACTTCCCCCTGCGGTTCCTGCAGAAGCCCCTGAATTCGTTCAGAATGTAACTGCAACAATCATGGCCCAGAAAGGCAATGATATTCCGGTAAGTGCCATGCCTGCAGATGGTACATGGCCAACCGCCACCACCCAGTGGGAAAAGAGAAACATTGCTCTTGAAATACCTGTGTGGGATCCGGAAGTGTGCATACAGTGCGGCCTTTGCAATCTGGTGTGCCCCCACGCAGCCATCAGAATGAAATACTACGATGGAGCCGTGCTTGAAAACGCCCCTGAAACCTTCAAATCCGCAGACGGAAACACAAAATTCAAGGCATACAAGTTCACCAACCAGATAGCACCTGAAGACTGCACCGGGTGCGGCGCGTGCGTGCATGTATGCCCGGCCAGAAACAGAACTGTTGAAGGAAAGAAAGCCATCAACATGCAGCCCCAGTCTCCCCTCAGGCTCGATGAGGTTGAAAACTACAAGTTCTTCCTTGAAATCCCCGATTTTGACAGAACAGAGCTCAACCTTACAACGGTGAAAGAAAGCCAGCTCTTGCGACCTCTCTTCGAATACAGCGGAGCATGCGCGGGATGCGGTGAAACACCCTATGTGAAACTTCTAAGTCAGCTTTTCGGCGACAGGGCAGTTATAGCAAATGCAACAGGGTGCTCTTCCATCTACGGCGGCAACCTTCCAACAACACCTTACGCCAAAGACCTTTCAGGAAGAGGACCTGCGTGGAACAACAGCCTGTTTGAAGATGCCGCCGAGTTCGGTTACGGATTCCGTCTTACTACAGACAAACACACGGAAACCGCCGTTGAACTCATAACAGGAATGGCCAGCAGCCTTGACGAAAATCTGGTAGACACCCTTCTTAATTCCAGCATAAAAACAGAGCTTGAGATTGCACAGCAGCGCGAGAGGGTTGAGTACCTGAAAAAGGCACTTGCTGATATCGATACACCGCAGGCACGCCATCTTGAAACTCTGGCTGATTACTTTGTTCCCCGCTCTGTCTGGATCATTGGTGGAGATGGCTGGGCGTACGACATAGGCTACGGAGGCCTCGACCATGTTCTTGCCCAGGGGCGCAATGTGAATGTTCTGGTGCTGGACACCGGCGTTTACTCAAACACCGGAGGACAGTGCTCCAAGGCCACACCCATGGGGGCAGTTGCAAAATTTGCAGCAGCAGGCAAACCAATGCCTAAAAAAGACCTGGCCATGATCAGCATGACATACGGCAACATCTATGTGGCACAGGTGGCAATGGGCGCAAACTGGAACCAGACAGTAAAGGCATTCAACGAGGCAGAGAGCTTCAACGGTCCCTCGCTGATAATTGCATACAGCCATTGTATAGCACACGGAATCAACATGACAAAGGGAATGGATGAGCACAAACTTGCTGTAAACAGCGGTATGTGGCCTCTGTTCCGATTTGACCCCAGAAAAACGGAGCTTGGCGAGTCTCCACTGCAGCTTGACAGCAGAAAGCCATCGATACCTTTCCACAAACTGGCTGAAGCTGAAGGCAGATGGAGCTCTCTGTTGCGCAGCAACCCTGTACACGCTGAAGAGCTTCTTGCCGAAGCCCAGAAAGATGTAGAGAAGAGGTTCCACTTGTACGAACAGATGGCAAAGATGGACTGGTCCGGAGAAAAGTAGCCAGCCTTACTTACCACTCGGGGGGGAGGGCGAAAGCTCTTCCCCTTTTCAGGTAACTATGTGCCCTTTCCTGTCTGCAAGGGTTACAGTTGCCTCTGTTCCAGAGTTAAACTGCAAATAATCTGATTCAAAACCGTCACTGAAAATCACTCCATTTTCAGCCATCCTGGATACAAGAACAAGAGGAGACGAAGAAGTAATTCTGCCGAAGGTTATATCTGCCGCCGATGTTGTGCTTGGCCAGGGCTCCCGCACCGAAAAGAACAGGTAGTTTGAATCCCATTTGAAAGATCTGTTGTTCAGACCCTCTACCGGTTCTCCGGAAACAGCTGATGCAATTCCTGCTGCTCCTGCCAGTATACTTCTCATCCATCCTGTTGAACCAAGCCCTGTGGAAACGATAATTCCACTTGAGGAATGGTTTTCCCTGCGGTTTCCAATCTGTATGGTGTATCTGGCGGAGGTATGAGACCGGGGGCCGATAAACAGATCGTTAACTGCACACAGGGTTTCGCCTGTGTTAAGCCTTGCTTCAGCCATTGTAACATCCAGAACCGGCCGGGTGCGTTTAAACACCTCAGGTATCAAATGATCGAGGTCTGGCACAGAGAACGGAAGCAGTACACCCTCCCATCTTCCAGGGTCGGGGTTAACGCCTACCAGCAGCTGCCCGGCAAGATATTTAAGAACATTTGCAACCAGCCCGTCCTGCCCCAGAACAACCACTGTGTCTTCCGGGCCAAAAATAAAACTCGGCACAAAATCTCTTCGAACGATCTGAAGACGTCCGTGGTGAGACAGAGATTCTGATGCCCGGTGTACCGCTTTTTTATAAGTTGTGTCTTCATTTAGATAGTCTGTGAAATCCGCCCCGAGATGCTCTACATAGAACCTGGCCTGATCCTGTGTGTTGAACCGTGTAACAAGCTCATCCAGCCGTGTACGCCGTACTATCATTACAATTTTGTTCTCGGTAGTTCTGCCCATGCTAGCTGTCGTCGTCGTTAAGAAGCTCTCTTAGCAGATCCGGTGTTACATTAAGCTGGCCTATCTTGTCTGCACTTTCAGCCAGATCGCGGAAAGCCAGGGCAACAAGCTGCCCTGATTTCATATCGGCACTTATAAGTGCTTGAAGAATCCTGGGATCAGTGCCGGAAAGAGCTTTCATTACAGCAGCAACTGCGTAGGCTCTAGAGTCTGCCTCTTTCCGGCTGTTGGCTGTTGAAAGCTCAACCAGATCACGGTTTTTCTGTTCCAGTGATATTCTCGCTTCCATCCCGGCTTCACTGATTTCCCGTTCCATGCGCTGAACAGATTTTTCGGCTTCCATCTGGGCTTCTTTTATCTGTCGCTTCTTGTTCTCCACTGCAATCTCGGTGTTCAGCTCGTTTTCCTTTATAGACCGTTCCTGCTCTACTGCAGCGTTTCTGCGTGCATATACAGCCTCATCCGCCTGACGCAGAATCTTCTCTCGGGCCTCGGCTTCAAGGGCCCGGGATGTCTCAGGTGTTGGTTTGATTGCCAGAATGGACACACCAAGAACCTCAACACCAAGAGACTCGACCATTTCAGCTGTCTGCATACCCCGCTGAATAGAATCGACAAGATCGCTTGACTGCCCCAGTGCGTCACGAAGAGGCAGAGATTTCAAAGTGGCTCTTGTTAAAACCTGTGCAAGGTTTATAAGACGCTGAGGAAGCTTATCGGGATCCTCAGAGGAATACTCGTACCCGTCTGCAGACACGGTAAAGTTCATCAGTTTCGACAGCTTCTTCGGATCTGCCACCCTGTAGGTAAGCTGCCCCTGAACAGTCACATCCTGAAAGTCTGCTGTAACCTCGTTGAAAATAAAGGGAACATCTGTGCTGCCCATGGGAATACGAACAAGGGAAGTTGAAGGAGCAAAGAAAAAGAATGATAACCCAGTTCCCTCCCGAACTACCTTTCCATTTCTGTACTGTATAACAAAATCGGTGGGCTCAACCTTAACAAACCTTACTCCCAGCATCTCTCCCCCTCTGTACGCTCCCGCGCGGTAACTTTACTGGTGCTTTGCCGCTTTTTTAGCCTTCTTCTCCTTGCGCTTCTCTTTAAGAGTTTTTTCAGGTTTCTTCTTTGCATCTTTACGGGTATCTCTTCCCTTGGCCATGTCTCTCCTCCATTCAATCTGCCCTGCCAGGCAGGGCATTTTTAACCGCAGTTTCTATAATAGTGTTCCCAGGCAATGCTCACAAGGGAATTTCACTCCATATTTCAATGTCATCGATCCACTGATACTTGGGGTTTGAATCACCGTATATCTGCGTAAGCATTATGAAATCAATGGGTTTTGAGTTTCTGGTAGTGGGCCCGCAGTGCTCGCCGATAATCTGACCATTTACTTTCCACAGAGCTCTGCCGTCGTCACCTTCACTCCAGTGCCAGTAGAACTCTGTAAGAAACCACTCATTCAGCGGTACAGGAACAGATCTGTTGTCGATTTCCCATACAGGGTTTTCCGGGGTGGCATCTCCTTGCCAGTGCCAGTAGGGGTCGCCGGTCTGATCACAGTAGATAAACGAAATCAATCTGAATCCATCCCCTGCGGCGTAGCCCACAGTTTTCCACTCGAAAAACGTTCTCCACATGTCCGGCTGAAAGTTGCTGAGACTGTCTATCTTAATCCAGAATCTTATGTAAAGGTCGCTGGTTCCGTCTGTAATATCAAGTATTTCGTAGGGGCACTGGGTTACCCCTGTGTTGTAGCGCTCGATGTTATAAAGTGCTCTGGTGGGTTCACCGTTGTGCCCTGTAACCGTCTGTATTTCACTTTCTACAGCTTTGAAACCGTCGTCGCCTATGTAGTGCAGAGCACTTCCCGCAGCTCCCAGGATGTTCGCAGGCCAAGTGAAACCTGTAACGGAATCTGTACCCAGAATAATCTGGTAGTCTTCTACAGGATCAGCTAAATACACATCGCCTTCAAATCCAGAGCTGAACAAAAGCACCGATGCTGGCGGCGTTGCTTCCATGGGAGCTCCGCACGAAACAACAAACAGCATTACACCAAACAGAAAAACTGGGGTCGGATACTGCATCTATCTTCGCCCCCCTCCCATTATCCTGAGAATACGCAGGAACAGGTTGATTATATCCATGTACAGCGAAGCAGCACTGTCTACGGCATTGTCTATGGTTTTCGGTATGGAGTTTGCTCTGCCCCAGTCAACACCCACATACCCGCAGAAGATCAGGGCCACCAGCCAGTCGATAACTCCGTGGTGAACCTTGAAAATTAACACTTCCACCAGCTCAACAACAATTACAACCACCAGGGAGATCGTAAGAGCTCTACCGATTTTTCTGAAAAAACCTGGAAACATGGAGCCAAGAAACATCATTACGACTGTAACCAGCCCAGTTACACGCATTGCTTCAACTACCAGGGTTTTGTCGTACTGGTAAACTATCAAATTAACTATCAGACCAAAGGGAACAACAACAAAATTGTAGCCTATGAAACTAACAAAAGGGTTTCTCGATTTTGTGAACAGGGCCATACCCAGAAAACAGGCACCAAAATAGCCGATGTAAAATACCCACTGATTTATGCCTGCAATTGAACTGTATGGTATTTTCCTGACCATAATCCAGTTAATTAGAAAACCCCAGGCAAGCACAAGACCAATAACCAGATTGTAGGTATTCGCGCCTACCCTGGTTCCCCCTGACTCGCTCTCTCCCCTGCTGAAAACAGAACCTGCCATTATTGACCTCCTGTGTCTGTGCAGCTTCTGCAGAACTATATAGCGCAAGCTGTTTCAACTGACAACACGGCAGAACGCACCCTGCTTGCCGGAACACTCTTTTCTTCGAGCAGAGGTTATTATAGAGACAGCCTGATTTCTTTCGGAAACACCGGATCAGACAGGAACTTCGGGCAGCAGAAACTCAGGTAGAGAAATGATTACAACACTTACGGAGAACAACTCCAGGCACAACTTCAGAGCACTTCTGTGGCACGGAATTTTCCTGTCACTGGCATCAAACTTCATGGATGTAGACACTGTTATTCCCTCTATGATTCTTAACGCAGGCGGCAATGCGGTTATGCTTGGCATAATGACCACCATTATGATAGGCGGCTCCAGTCTCATGCAGATTGTATTCGCCGGTTTTCTCTCTAACAGAGCTCGCAAACAGAGTATGCTGCTGGTCGGAATCAACCTGAGGGTTGTTTCTCTGCTGCTCCTCGGTCTTATACTTTTCACATCTTCAACAGGCGGCAGCGCTGCACTGCTGTTTTCAATATTCGTTCTTATTTCTGTGTTTTCTTTCAGCGGATCATTTGCAAACATTTCTTATGTAGATATCATGGGGAAATCGATTCTGGAAAAAGAGCGCAAGAGTTTCTTTTCTGTAAAACAAATTACTGGAAGCCTCGGTATTCTTGCATCGGCAATTGCTGTAAGGCATCTGCTGAAACACCTATCCTATCCGCAGAATTACGGAACACTGCTTACCATGGCAGGTATCCTTCTGTTTGTAGCCTCAATTGGTTTCTGGAGGGTACAGGAGGTAAATACCAGAATAGAGAAAAAGCGAACTTTCCGCGAATTCCTTGCACTTATCCCGAAAAACATCTTCAGAGATTCCAACCTTAAAAACTATCTGCTCATCATAAACTTCATAGGGCTGGCTGTAAGTTTTATACCATTCATGATTCTTTACGCAAAAAACAACTTCGACTTCAGCTTCAATCTTATAGGAAACATACTTCTGTTCAAAGTAGTCGGAATGCTCTCTGCCAGCCTTGTTCTTTACAAAAGATCCCACAAGTTCCACTACAAAAACCTTCTGTATTTCAGCCTGGTCTGCGGCACATCCCTGCCCGTGCTAAGCCTGGTGTTCCGCAACAATCAGCTTGCCTACCAGCTCCTGTTTCTTCTCTCCGGCGTGTTTGTTACTGCATTCAGAATAGCAAGAAGCGGAATACTGGTAGAGATTTCAACAAATGAGAACAGAGCGACCTACGCAGGCATTTCAGGTGCGGGAAGCATTCTTCCGGCTGTATTCCCTCTGGCGGCCGGTGTTATGATATCAGTTCTTGACTACAGTTACACCTTTGCAATAGTATCGCTGCTGGCAGCTGTCAGCGTGATCTTTGTAAAAAAACTGAAGTGCCAATAGCTGCAGAGGGAGCAGTATGAGCAGATTTTACCCGGACTCCAAGGTTGAGATTCAAGGTTTTTCAGCGAGATTTTATGACAAACTGATGAATTTCGCCTCATTCGGTGCATACGGCGGCTTTATCCGGAAAGCTGTGTACTTTATGAACATAGGCCCCGATGATACAATTCTTGACTTCGGGGCAGGAACAGGAAGAAACGCCCTGCTTATGAATAAATACCTCACCGGGAAAGGTGAAGTTCTCGGGCTGGAGATATCGCAGGAGATGATTGCCCAGTTTGAAAGAAAAACAAAGAGATACCAGAAGATAAATGTGATTAACCAGAGAATCGACCAGCCGTTTTCCCTTGAAAAAAAGTACGACAAAGTTTTTATTTCTTTCGTATTCCACGGTTTTCCCTTTGAAGTGCAGAAAAACATCATTGAGAATGCGTTCAATGCGCTGAAAGACAATGGCAGATTTATAATGCTTGACTTCAACGAGTTTGTTACAGAAGAAACTCCGCTGTACTTCAGAATACCTTTTAAGATTGTCGAATGCAGGTATGCGTTTGAGTATGTTGAACGGGACTGGAAGCAGATACTTACTGAATCACATTTCGGCAATTTCAAAGAAAACATGTTTTTCAAAAACCACATCCGCCTGCTTTCAGCTGAAAAGGAAGTCAAATGAAACTGCTTATGATATACTGCGATAGCTTTGCCTACAGCACCAACGTAAAGAATCTTGAATCAGTTGAAGAATATGAAAAAAGCGATAGTATCAAGAATGCTCTTGCAGGTTTCATTCAGGTTGAGCTAAAAGACGAGGAAAACCTTTCAGGTGTGGAAACAAAGCTTGTAAAGAACCTGAAGTGGGCAGCGAAAAAGAACGATACAAAAAGGATAATACTGCACTCATTTGCCCACCTTTCCATGAGCAAGGCAGATGAACAACTGACCATGGCACTTTTTAGCAGAGCAGAGGAAAGGCTGAACAAATCAGGTTATCAGGCATCACAGACACCCTTCGGGTATTTTCTCAACCTGAATGTTCAGGCTCCTGGTGAATCTCTGGCCAGGGTGTTCAAGGA
>CAZRXU010000068.1:0-14256 GCA_964604135.1 uncultured bacterium
CAGCAAAAACATGTGCTCCAGATGGTCCGGAACTAATTCTGGCACCTTTTACTCCAATGAGGTACCTAGACCGCCCTTTGACAGTTTCACTCTAAAGGGTCCTACGGAAGTTGCCTTTCTAATAAAAAAACCCATCTTCTCTCCTTGCTTCATTGATACCACTTAATGTATTTTCGGGGTTGGTATTGAATCAGATATACGACTTAGTGGCTCTGATATCAATATGAATGATTCCTCAACCATATCTTTAAACAGGGGTGAGAAAAATAGACAGCAAATCCAGATATAAGCATCGGATATTTGAAATTATTGAAGTTGCTTCCAGTGGTGACCGAATAAGCAGAATATTTGATATCAGTCTTGTGTGCTTAATTGTAGCCAATATCATTGCTGTGATCTTATCCACTGTTAAGCCAATTCAGCTTGAACTTGCAACAGTATTCTATTGGTTTGAATTCTTTTCAGTTGTCCTATTTTCAATAGAGTACATTCTCAGACTTTGGACTGCAACGGAAAACAAGAAGTTTGATTCTCCAATTCTTGGTCGTCTCAAATATATGTTTAGTCCAATGGCTCTAATTGATTTACTGGCAATTCTTCCCTTCTATTTACCAATGCTAATTCCTATTGATCTTCGCTTTCTCAGAGCATTGCGTTTGTTCCGTTTGCTTAGACTGCTGAAGATGGGCAGGTATTCAAATGCAATGAAAGTGATCAGGTCCATTCTTAGAAGGAAGAAGCCGGAACTTGCAATTGTCTTTGTAATCCTTCTGGTTCTTTTAATTGTCTCCAGCAGTCTAATGTATTACGTGGAAAACTCGGCACAGCCGGAAGCCTTTGGTAGTATCCCGGAAACGCTATGGTGGAGTGTTTGCACTCTTACAACAGTTGGGTACGGGGATGTTACGCCGTCTACTCCGCTTGGAAAGGTATGTGCCGGATTTATAGCCCTAATAGGTATAGGTATGTTTGCTCTTCCAGCCGGAATTCTTGCATCAGGATTTGAAGAGGAGACGTTGCGCAGAAATAGCTTAGAGCTAAAATGTCCCCACTGCGGGAATTCAGTAATCCTCAAAGAAGATTCTGCCTTCATTCTAGAAAAACCAAAACGAAATAACCCTTAACTAGAGGCTGCTTTCATCAGCTAACCAGAAAGTTCAAAAAGTATCCACGACGGCGTGCCAGAACGAATGAACAGCAGTCCAAGAGAATAATGGAATTAGCCATTCCCTGCTCTAGACTCTCAGTGCTTTGTTCAAATCCTCATGCTCAAATGCCGTAGACATTCGATCAATTTCCATTCCTGATATTCCATAAGCTTTGGCTTTGCTGCTCCAACTGGAAACTGCTATAGCTATTCTACTGATGTACTCTTTTGCTTTCTCAATTTCAATACCAAAATACTCGCAAACTTCAAATGCTGAATCCAAAGATGCTTCCTGATCTTCCATGTTAATTGCCGAGGCAAGAATTCTTGGAGCTATATCAACCGGAGTGGGGTTAAGATCGTATGCTGGAGAAAGAATCCATCCGCTTTTGCCGTTATACAGGAATCCATGATTTCTCATGTGATCATCGACATTGGATATCAGGATTGTGAAAGCAATTCGACGCCATAACTCGTGCATATCAGCTCCCGGATCTGCACCATGGCTCCTGATTGCATCGACAAGTTCTAAATAGCTGTGTGCTTCGTTGTCACTTGCTGAAATCATGCTCATTCCTGATAAAAAGGGAATTCGCCTGGATCTTTCCCTGTCAAATCGCTTAAGCAGCAGTACATGCTTTCCTCTGACAAACTCAAGTCTTCGTTGCGGAACTCTGATTCCTGACAGTTCTGCAAGATCAAGGGCGATTGCCTCCCAGGCAATTCGATTGTAGTCGTCTTTATTGTTTGGAAACTTCGCGATATACAGTTGAGAATTGCTGTCGCACACAGATGCTTTAGGCTGGGCTCCACCCAGCGATGACCCTGGAGCCAGAAGAATTCTCAATTCCTCATCAGATTCCTGATCACACAACAAACTATCAGATGCTGCAAGCAGCTTTGGCAGTTCAATCATTGGGGGTATACTTGATGGGCTTCTTTCTGCCAGGAATGGTCCACCCTCTATTACAGAAAACCTTAACGCTCCCATTCGCGCAACATCATTCACATTAAGAAGGTAATCCGTCTCCCACAATGTTCGGGGAGTTCTGCCAGTGTCTTTATCATCCTTCCGCGATGCTCGGCGCATAAGCATTCTGCCCCATCTGTCCGGTGCCGAATCTCCTATTGCACCAAAGATACTTTTCCCAGTATTTGTATGATGAGAACCCTCCCCGATTACCAAAGCAGGCTCCAGAGCAAAGCACTTTGGAGATCTCAGCCAGGAACTCGAATACTCAAATGTTGCGCTTTCTCTGCGGCCACGGATATGCGCCCACAACCTGCCGACAAGAGTTGTTTCTCCATTGAGGTCGATATAAACGAATATGGGTTTAGCCATACTACTCCCTGTCTTTTGATCTCTGTCTCTTCTTTCGAATTCTTTTTGGCAATCGTTCTTCTTCCAGCATTCGACCAAGAAAATCGTTCTGGGTATCTGCAAGATCCTGAAGTTTATCAAGAAGATTAAGCGCGAGAAGCACAGAACCAAGTATTCCAATTGAAACGCCTGTCTCTCCTTTTTCAAGCCTGGATAATGTTATTCTGCTGATGCCGGCTCTTTCAGCAACTAAGGCAACTGGCAATCGTCTACGTATTCTGGCATCTCGAATGTCCTGGCCCAGTTTCCTGATTGCACGGAGCACTGGAATTGGCTTGTTACTCCTGGAATTAGGTTCAGTCATATTCACAACCACCTTATAAGGTAAAGTATAACATACGTTATCCCATCTAATGTATACAATACTTATCCTTATAGCAAATTGGTTTTCCTTCACCTTGTTGGAAATGTTCTATAAGTGTCAACTGCGGTATACCAAATAATACCCTGCCACCAGGTGCAGGAATATGGGTGACCTCAACTAAAACCTGAAGCTCCCGATGAATGCACGGCCTGACTACCGATACATCGTGTAACACTTGATTCCGGAAAACTGCACCGGTATCTTCCCTGAAAGAAAGGAAGTCTGTGCGCAGTTGTTCCTCGTTGCTTTACAGTTCTATTGCTGTGTGTTTTCTGTCTGCTGCTTCTTCCGGGGCAGATCTGCCAGCACCCGGCACAGAACCCGGTTACATCCACTTTTCGTTTGTGCATGCAACACCTCCCGGCACACAGGATATGGGAGGTACTGTCAGTTTTTCTGACACTCTTGGGAATGGCGAGCTTCTGCTGGTGGATGATCAACATGATGACCCTGTTGCAGTAGAACCGGGATACTACTGGGCATCAGGATTCTATGCTGTTGAAAACTCTCATACAGGCTGGTTCTACGTGGCACCAGGAGATACAGTATCAATTATCTATCAGTATATGCCCCGGGAAGAATCAGAAGAAACCGATTGGCCCATGCACAATCCCGAAAGAACAACAGAGTTCATTATTCGCTTTCCCGAAAACGGGGGTTTTCCCGTAGACGGGCTTTCGGTGTATGCCGGAGAATTCTTAAGATTAACGCGGATTTCTCCGCTCTCTTATCTTGTAGAAACTGATTCTTACATACCCAATATGTACTGGAACCTTCCTAATTTTGCAGACAGACCGGTACTGGTCTCGTACCGGGCCTTCTTCGGCGATACAATTCCAGTCGTAAACGCAAACACTTCCTTACCACCTCCTGAAATTGATTCTGACGTACATGTATCTGCAGCAGAACTGATCGATTTGGTCAATGAAATACCTGATGAATGGATTGCTCCCTCTGTTGAACTTAACAGAATTCTTGTTTCGCCATCAGTATACGGGAACTCAGAGTTTTACAGGTACAGATTCATCTCTCCCCGTGCGTACTTTGACAGAACCGGTGAAGATGAACTCTGGAGAATTCTGCTGACATATTCCGGCAAGCTTGTTGTGCTAAGGCAGAATTCACACACTTCAGAGTACACAATACCAACAGAAGGTGGCAGACATGTGTATTCTCCTGAGGGCAGATTGGTTCTGGGCTACAATCCAGGTGCCGGCAACGAACTCACTGGTGCACCATGGGCAGTAAACACCGAAACCGGCATGGTACACAATCTCCAAAAGCTGCCAGTTGATTCTTCCGCTGTGGAAGAAACACTTTTTGGATCCGAGGTATGGTGGACTCACCTGCCTGCAGACAACGGAACTCTGGTTTCTGAAAGCAATGATTCAATAGTTGTTTACAATAATGATCTGCAGATAACCAAACAGGTTGAGTTTCCCATGGCGGGTCCACTCCATACCATTTTCAGCCGCAGATCTGGCAATGGAAGTATCATGGTGTTTTTTGCCCGTTTTGAAAACACTGGTGAAAGAGTACTTGTTTGCATAAACTCTGATGCAGAACTGAAGTATTCGATTCCACTTGAACCGGAGCAATTCGCATTCAATACTGATCTGACAACTTTTGCAGTCATTGAAGACGGTGTTCTGTCTGTAATCAATGCTGAAACAGGCAGCATCAGATGGCAATCGGAATCTGATGAATACAGCGGTGTAACTGTTTCTCCCGATGGCAGCCTGATTGGTCTGGGCACTGATTCCTCAGTTTACGAAATCAGATCTGCGCACAACGGGGCACTTGTTGATTCTTTTCGGGTTTATCCGGATTCAGGATGGGCAGTTCGATTGAATACGCTGGGAAATGATGGATCCTGCATTCTGTGGCTGCGATCAAAAGTCGGTGCATGTGCAGTTACAGGTCAGAGGTTTGCCCTCAGATCCTGTGAAGGAGATATTGTCTGGGTCAGTGCATGGCGGCGGAGTGTATCCTGTGATAATGGCCCTTCCAGCGATTATTGGGGCAACCCCGCACTAAGGGATTTCCTTCGGATATCCAGCGATGGCAAAATACTGCTTTACAATGATGGCTGCTTCATCCAGATACTGGAATATCAGAAAAGCCCGGAGTACTGATAACGCAGAGTAGCTGTTGTCAGCATCTTTCATTGAAAGCTATGTATCCCGGTCTCTTGACAAATGCTTTTTTTATTTGCAGATAGTAACAATGGTTGCTGTAGCAACTTATCTTGTATAACCCTTGCCGAAGGGGTGTGTTTTTGGGTATCCGAAGGGTCGAGGGGAAGTCTCTGGAACTGTATCTCCGCGAGATAGGTTCCAAAGAATCTCTTACGTCCGAAGAAGAAGCAGGGCTTGCCAGAAAAATCAAATCAGACGACAGGGAGGCTCAGGAGGTTCTTGTAGAAGCCAACCTGAGGTTTGTTGTAAGCATAGCAAAACAGTACGCCAACCAGGGTGTAGCTCTTGAGGATCTTATCAGTGAAGGCAATGTGGGGCTTATACGTGCTGCAAGAGGGTTTGACGAAAACCGTGGCTGTAGATTCATTACTTATGCCGTGTGGTGGATCAGACAAGCAATACTTCAAACCCTTGCGGAAAACTCGCGAATAGTCAGGCTGCCTTTAAACAGAGTCAACGAACTATACAGAATGGGCAGAGCCTCAAGGGAACTTGGTCACAGTCTCGGGCGTGCTCCTTCAACAACGGAGATCGCCGGGCAGCTTGATGTACCGAGAAAAAACATAGAAGGAATGCTGTCTATACACAGCACACACCTCTCACTGGACAGACCAGTTTACGATGGAAGCGACAAGACCTTCCAGGACATGATACCTTCTCGCAACAATGAAATGCCTGAAGATGCTGTTGTGGAAGATTCTCTGAAAAGCAGCGTACTGGAAATGCTGGAGACCCTTGATATACGGGAAAATACCATAATCAGCCTCTTCTTCGGCCTTGGTACAAATCGAAGGCACACTCTGGCTGAAATCGGCAGAACAATGGGCATAAGCCGCGAAAGGGTAAGGCAGCTTAAAAACAGGGCTATCGATAAGCTGCAAAAACACTTCGACTCTGACAAAATGCTTATGCTGCTTAAGTAATCAGTTGTAGTAACACCTGCTTTTAGGGCCGGAACCCTGGTGTTCTTCAACCTTTTCGGGTTCAAGACCTTTCTTTTTAACCACATCCAGGAAAGCAGGTCCATCTGCTGTTTTTACAGAGATACACATACCGCAGTCTGTAGAAATTTCTCTGGGTATGGGAACCATCCTGCAGAATATACCGCTCTTCCTGGCGGTTCTCTCGGCGGAAAGCACGTGTGTCATCGATTTGAATATCATGTACAGATGGTCACCCACGAAACATCCTGACTGCCTCCAGAGCTTCTTCTACCTCAGTTTCAGTCGTGAACAAACCTGGGCTGAGCCTTACAGTTCCCCCGGGAAATGTACCAATTGTTCTGTGGGCCACTGCAGCACACTGAAAGCCATGTCTGCAGCAGATGTTGTGCTCCCTGGCAAGGTAATCTGCAATATCCGGGGTTGTGGTATCGGCCAGTGTAAACGAAACCACAGCCGTCCACGGCTTACCGCTGTCTGGTCTGTACACAGTTGCACCGGCTATATCCTCAATACCTGCCGCAAGTTTATCGGAAATAGCCAGTTTTCGTTTGTGCACTTCATCAAGACCGATTGAGTTCAGGTATTCTATAGCGGCAACAAGCCCTGCAAGCCCGGGACCGTTCATGGTACCTGCTTCAAAGCGATCCGGGAGAAAATCAGGTTGCCGGGACTGCTCGGACAAACTGCCCGTGCCCCCCTGGGCAAAAGAGTGAATCTGAGCAGCATTAAAATCATCTGCAAAAACAAGCCCACCGGTTCCAGGAACACCAAGAAGCCCTTTGTGCCCTGTGAACGCAATGATATCCGGCCCCAGAGACAAACCGACTGGAATCACTCCTGCACTCTGGGCTACATCCAGCATGAACACAGTTCCATTGGCCCTGCATATTCTGGAAACCGCTTCAGCATCCTGAACGGTTCCGGTTACGTTCGACGCGTGGTTGATAACAGCCAGCTTTGCACCACGCATGTTCTTTTCCAGTGCATCTAGGTCAAGAAAGCCCCGGGTATCACAGGGAGAGTAAACCACTTCAACACCTTTGTCTGAAAGATCCGTAAGCGGCCGTGTAACAGCATTGTGCTCCATTGCAGAACACACCACTTTATCTCCGGCATAGAGCATTCCGTGAAGAACGGTATTAATAGCCCAGGTAACATTGTGAGTGAACACCGTGTTTATGGGATTGCTGCTTCCAAAGAAGGAGGCAACAGATTCTCGGCAGTCAAGAACAATCCCCAGAGCATCCATTGCCGCTGTACAGTTACCTCTGGCCGGACTAGCACCTATGTTACTGATGTAGTTCGACACAGCTTCAACAACCTGACGGGGTTTGGGCCATGAAGTAGATGCGTTGTCCAGATAGATCAAATCTGTCTCCTTTCCCTCTGCAGGAAATATAGACTATTTTCAAAGGAGGTCTCAATAGAGATATAACAACGCTCTGTGCCAGCAGTTCCTGAACTCAACAGGAACATCCGTGAAAAAGTGATACTGCCGATGGGGGTGTGTAGCGAAGCTGAAGACAACAACTGCTACTGTTTCTTTCGCATTCCGATGATGGACAGCTCTGACAAAAGTCAGGAATAAACACAGCTTATTGCTGAAGTTCCCAGAATGTGACCTTCCATTGCGGCTTTTAGCAACTCAGCGGTTACATTTGCTTCCTCAATGTGCAGAACTTTGTCGAGAGCGTACAGAGTAAAAGTCAGGGACAGCCCTGGAAGTTTTTCTACAGGCCCGGTCCACCCGGTACCCAGAAGATCGTTGATACCCTGACACATACCGCTGGAAAGCTCGCTTTCCGCCGGTAGCCTTCCGTACACAGTCTTCCTGGTATTTGGAACATTCCATAAAACCCACAAAACCTTGCCCAGCGAGGAAGAACAGATCATAGACAGGCTTTCGGTACCCTCAGGCTCCTCCGCCCAGCCGAAAGGAGGTGAAGCGTTCAAACCTGAAGAAGAGTACCAGCCTGGAAGATATCCACCATCTCTAAATGCACTGCTGCAAACTTTGAATGACACGGCACAACCTCCTTCCTCGACAAGAACATATTCATAACGCAAACCGGTGTAAATACCAGCTACCGTCCACATTCTTCGCAGTTATCAGCGTCTCCACAGGAAGAAAACGGCTCTATCCGTGCAATTACATCCCTTACAGATGAATCAGAACTCATAATAGTTTTCTCAATCTCTTTTCCTATGGAGTATCCTTGATAAACAGTGTTGTCACCGCTGACCTGAACATGAAGATCAACATATATACCGCCACCCTGCATCCTTGCGCGGAATCTGTGGATACTGATAACACCACTAACGCCTCTGGCTGCGCTCATCATCTTGTTTACCACCCTGGCAGGAGGGGCAGAGTTTGTAACTTCACCTATTACAGGCTGAAGAACTTTCCAGCCTGCCCTGACAATAAATATTGAAACAACTGCACCGCCTACACTGTCCAGAAAAGACATTGATCGACTGATCATTGGAGCTGATACCGCCACAAGAACTGGAATAGAACTTATTCCGTCTGACCTGTGGTGCCAGGCATTTGCTGCAAGAGCTCCGGAACCGGTGTTTTCAGCCTTCCTCAGCGTCCACCTGAACAGCATTTCCTTGGATATCAACGAGACTGCTGCAACTACCACAGCAAACAAATCAGGTTTGACTGATGAGGAATGGCTGCTGAGAGTTTTCAAAGAATCAACTGCTATACCTGCCCCGGTAGCAACGAGCATGAGACCTATAAATAGGCTCACAACTGTTTCAATTCCCTTGTGCCCCATGGGATGAGTTTCATCTGGAGGTCTGCACCAGAACCTGGCGCCTACAATAACAGCTACATCCGTGGCAAGATCTGAAAGACTGTGAACCGCATCGGCAACAAGGGCCCGGCTTCCTGCGTGAACCCCGGCAACTCCCTTAAAAACTGTAAGCAGCACATTAACGATCAGCCCTGCAACTGCTGCCCTCTGTATGTTCTCTGCATTATGAGGATACTCTTGCAACGTATTCGGCATAGAACTCCACACATCTGAGGTAATCTGAAACAGATATACTTTCATCTACCGAATGAAGAACCCCTATGCCTCTGTTTCCAAGGTGAACCGGCATAAATCGGTAGGTGTTTCGCGCAACCTTCGAATACCTTCTGGAATCAGTCGCTGCTGGAAAAACGCCAGTTCTGAACCGGGTTGCCTTCGGTAAAACCTTCTGAATCGCTTCTCTGAGTGCAGTCATATCCCTTGTGTTTACACTGGAAACTGCTGAAGGCTCAGAAACACTTGCATTGTCAAGAAGTTCAACTGATATATCAAACGGCTTCACAACTTCTGCAATGTGATCGAAAACCTCTGAAACAGAACTGCCCGGAGATGGTCTTGTATTTAGTGTTGCTTCCGCTGATTCTGGGAGAATGTTCTCTTTGTATCCACCAGATATCATTGTGGGAGCTATTGTGGTAGCAAGCCATCTGGTGGAGCTTATTCCACCGGGAATCTGTGCCCCTGGAAAAGAACTGTTCTTGAGAGCGACCAGAGCCGCAGCAAGTGCACCGATTGCAGTTCTCTTCGGTGGAACAGAAGAATGCCCCTGAACCGCAACCGCTGTCAGTTTGAAAGAGGCATAGCCTTTTTCTGCAACAGCCAGCTCTGCAGTAAACCCGCCGTCTGAATCAGTGTAGATATATCCGCCCTCGTCCAGAACGCTGCTGCAGACAATTCCTCTGGCAATCAGACTGTCTGTTACTGTTTTTGCGCCTGCAAGACCACCCACCTCCTCATCGTGACCGAAAGCCAGGAAAACGGTACGCTCGGGTTTATACCCCTGACTTAAAAGAAGGGAAACTGCTTCAAGCATTCCACTGTAACCGCACTTGTAATCAACTGTACCCCTTCCCCATATTCTGTTGTGAGACACCTCTCCACCGAAAGGATCGTGGGCCCACTTTTCCAATCTACCTGCAGGAACAACATCCTGATGGGCAGTAAGCATTACAGGTTCAAGGTTCTGTCTGCCTTCCCACCTCAACAGAATTGATGCACCACCGTGCAGTTCCATCTCAAGAGACGAAAAAACCTGTGGCCAGACTGTTTTTGAATACTCACGCATCATATGAAAAGGCTCCAGAGAAAAATCCTCTGGAGCCGAAACAGTAGGAAACTTTATTGTTGAGGCAAATCGCTGCACAATTTCGGGTTTATCTTCAGCACCAAGCTGCAGCCTCCCGGCAACAACACCGTCAGTTTGTAACATTGACCCATTTGATGTTAAAACCTTCATAACCAAGTGAATCAATTGCCACAGACACACTTTCTGCTATTTCCATTGCCTCGCCAAATGTGGACTCTGAGGGGAAAATCAGTGTGACATGAACAGGTCTTCCTTCGGTGTTCCTTCGGGAAATAGTTCTGACAGCCTGATTCATACCGGTGTTGAATACCCTCCCGTCATACCAGTACCCGGTTGCCGGTTCCACGATATCCTTGTTGAATTCATCTATCATCACCCTGAACCAGTTTTCAGTGAAAAGAATCTTCAGATCCACAGGCTGCACTTCAGCGGAATCACTTACAACAGGAAGAATTGCTATTGCCATGTAGTTTGTTTCCGTAGAGTCTGTCCAGGCATAGAGCGAATCAGGAGCGAGTGACCTGAAATCGTTACTGTTGATCTTCTGCAGCATGTAGTTAACAACAGGCTGAATAGACATGGATCCTCTTCCAAGAAAAGACACACCGGTACCTTCCGGAATAAGAGAAAGGTCTACATTTGTTCTGGGGGCAGCCGAAGTTCCCTGGGCGTTGAAAACGTAAACTATATCAGTACCCAGAAGAATTGGAAGAGAATCAATGGGTATTTCAACCACCATTTCTTCAGCGGTCATCTCTACTTCCGGCTCATACTCAGCTCGCTCAAAGCTGCTTAAGATGAATATCGCGCCAGCAGCACCGATTAGAAACACCATTAGCCCTATAAGCCCGCCCCTCCCTGTTCTTGTTGGCGAAAGATCTGGTGGCTTCTCATTTCTTGATTTCAAATCATCCAGAGGCTTCTGCAAAGCAGCTCTCTGCTCTTTCATCGGGTCAGTCTGAGGTCCCAGGCTAAATCCGCAGTTCGCGCATCTCCCGGTGTTCCGCCCGTTATCGTGACCACAGTTTCTGCAGCGCATCAAATGACCTCCATTGAGCTCTCGGCCTCTGAGGTGGAATCTGCTTCGACAGGAACATAATATCCTTCAAAATACTCCTGATCCACATACAAATGATACTCTTCAGACAAACTATCAACAAGGGCCTGTATTACTGCGGTTTCCGCCCTCTGACGAGCCTCTGATGCCACAAGACCTCTGATATCATCGAAAGTCGCTATGTGCTCATCCTGTACCGTTTCAAGACGGAGCCACAGCGCTGTTGTGTCTGCCAATGACACCACCGCTTCCTCCCCGGGAACAAGAGCCCAAAGAGTCTCTCTATCACCCTCCGGAATCATATTTCTGGTGAGTGGAACTGAAAGTGTTTCTTCCCCTTCAGCAAGAACAGGAGGGAATGTTTCAAACTGATCCATTGCAGCAAGAACATCTTCGCCTGAAGACATCATATTCCGAGCGGCCTGTATCTTCTCTTCGTTTTTCAGTAAGAGTATATTGAAAATCCGGCTCTCGGGAATCAGATGATCATCGCGGATTTCCAGGTAAATCTCGTTCATAGCCGTTGAATCCGGGTGAATCTCTGGTGAAATCACAACTTCATAGTATTTATCCAGCAGATTTTCCCAGTGCTTCGAATTCAACTGACTGGCTACATCAGGTACAGTATCCAACCCCAGGGCAATTGCCTCCTGCATTTCTATATCGAAGAGTGCAAGCCTTGTTGCATAATCATGCAACCATCGTATATTATTTGTATTTTTTGGATAATACCCAGGCAATCCCAGAATATTCTCTGAGACTGAAAACAGATTTCTAGAACCACCATCCCACGATACAACTTCCAATTCTTCTTCTTCCGGCAGAAAAGCCTCAAATGAACGCCCAAGCGAATCTGCCCTTTCCTGCATGATGTTAAGAGCAGCTGTGTTAACCTGTACATGGTAAGCCGTTTTCAGGCTGTCCTCAAGAAACTTTTTCCTTGCCTCCCGTGAACGGGCAAGAAGCGTGGTACCAATTCTCTGTGAGTCACTATCGAAAGGCTCTGGTTCGTAAGTCCATATTGAATCTATGTGCAGCAGACGCCATCCTGTGACTGCCGGAAACGGTCCGATAACATCGCCAGGCTCGGCCGTTGCCAAATACGGGTAATCAATTGCGTTGGAATAATTTACGTCTTCATAAGTATTTATTCCTCGTAACTGACTGGCCATCTGGTCCATGCTTATCTCTGCAGCAATTCTTGAAAGGTCTTCCCCGTTCAACACCAATGTGCGAACACTGTCAGCAACCAGGCTGTCTTTATGGTAAAAGGACGTGTAACTAATTCCTGTGCCCATTGTTCCCCAGAATTCCCTTACAGCTTCGCTGTCAAGTTGCACTTGATCAAGAGCAAACGAAATGTACTGCCCCTGCAGCAGTTCCCTCGACCTCTCGTGTGTAAGTCTTACAACTTCTCTGTCTTCATCAAGACCGAGATCGATAGCGTGACATATAAACAGCTCCCGCGCAATGACATTTTCCTTGAAGATATCCACAGACGTGGTATCACCACGATACCTTTCGAACGATTCTGCTATGTCCTCCGGAAAAATCGCCCTGTCACCTACTGCTATAACAGCACCGTCAGGAACACTTCCTGCACCGCTGCCACACGCTGAAAGTACGGCAACAGCAAACATGGAAATAAGTAAAAAGGTCTTCATCTAAACACTCCATCTTCTGTTTTGTAATTCAGTTTTACAAGCACAACCGATAGCATTATTGTTACCCTTTCAATTCGAAATGTCAACAGGAGGTGAAATGTTTATTCAACTGTTTCTTCCGGTTGTTCTGTCGCTTCAATCGCTGCCGGCTGTGCCGTCATCCTGGAGCTGCGGAATCTCCGCAGTAGACATGGTCTCGGGAAGCGTGTTGATCAACACCAATGCCCAGACACCCTTCCGACCAGCAAGCACGGTGAAGGCTATTACAACTCTGACATCACTAAGTACCCTCGGCCCATCACACGTGTACCACACAGCAATACAGGTTGATACTCTTCAGAACAGGATTTTCCTTGTTGGGTCCGGAGCTCCCCTGTTGTCCATTGAAGACGTAACCAGAGCTGCAATGGAAACTGCAGCTGCATTACCTCCGGGAACCAGCTGGAACCTGTATCTTGATCCTTCGGCGCTTACAGGCGAATCTCACCTCCCGGGCTGGGATACTGCCGACTGGAACAGAACCTACTGCCCACCTGTAGAACCCCTGTGCATCGGCGACAACATTCTTGAGATCGTAGTTTCATCGATAAACGGAATGGTTCGTACATTCACTTATCCCCCCTTGCCTGATCTGCGTTTATCTGAACAGGTTACTACCGCAAATTCCCGGACATCCCTGGTTGTTACAGGTGGAAACTGGGAAACAGGAGAACCTGAAATGACAATTTCCGGAACCATTCAGAATAATGACATAAAGGTTTTGTACAAGCCTTTTGCAGGAGCACCTGGAGAGCTGGTCAGAGTGCTGCAGGAGGAGCTTGATAACTGGGGTGTAAACTGTACTTATCTTGGTGTTTTGGAAGCTGATACGGTACTTTACACAACTTCAGTGATGTACTCGGATCCACTGTGGATTATTCTTGGCTCCATGAACAAATGGAGCAGAAATATGGTCGCAGAGCAAATACTTAGAACTGTAGCAAACAACGTAACAGGAGAACCGGGTTCAACCAGAGCTGGCTGCGATATCTCCGGGGCTCTTCTTAACAGCCTTGTTCCAGGCGCACAGGGTTGGCAACTTGCCGATGGGTCCGGGCTGTCCAGACTGGATCTGATCACACCGGAACAGCTTGTTGCTGTGTTCAGAGCCGGAGCCAGCTCCCTTGAATTCGGCCCGGAGTTTCTTGCCTCATTCCCCGTGAATGGAACAGATGGCACGCTTTCAGAAAGAATGGGAGAGTTGCCAGCTGGAGCTTTCAGGGGAAAAACCGGATCGCTCAGTGATACCTGCACAATCGCAGGCATTCTGACTGCTCAAAGCGGTAGAAAGGTGGCCCTGGCCATATTCCTTCAGTTTCCCAGAGGACAGA
>CAZRXU010000069.1:0-14150 GCA_964604135.1 uncultured bacterium
GGGCGAAGCTGTCTGTTTTCTCCTGAAACTCGATGCGGCAAGATACATCAGACGTATAAGAACAGTGTCAGAGCCGGTTGCGGCGGAATAAGTCTTTCCTCCAGGAATGTGGCCACCGTCTGGAGTCTGAGCCACTTCGTACAAAACATCATTGGCTGTGTCCCAGGCGTATCCGTGCGGTACCCCTTCATTAAATCTGAAGACCTCCACAGATTGCCCTGAGGAACCAATCAGCCTGACCTGATAGCTACTCCACCCGCCCGGTAGAAATCCGTCCGCCTGAGGAAGATTCGATTCACATGTTCCAGACTCTCCTACCTGGTACATCCATTGCTACTCGCCAAGGCTGTCTACCTTCACCACAAGGGTTTGCTTACCGATATCTTGAATGTACCCTCCAGGAAGATATCCACCATCTTCGATCTGTATAATATCCGGTGACATATTCATACCTGCAGAGCCATACTTACTGGTCCACTGCAGATTTCCGTTGTTGTACAGTTTTAGAAGCAGAAAATCGTAGTAACCCTTCCCTGTATCAGAAGTGTAACCTGAAACGGCATACCCGTCATCTGAAGTGGAGATCACTGTTGTTCCTATTTCCTCATGCTCGGAAGAACCGTAAACAAGACTCCAGAGTACATCACCATCGGAATCAATCTTCATAACGTAGGCATCTCTGGGGCCTCTGGACAGCATGCCGATCAGAAAAGAGAGTAGCGGAGATAATAGCGAGGATGTCACGAGCGGTAGCACGAAATGGCAGCGCTGTTTGACGATGATCGGCGTGTTTTGCAGCCGTTCGTGTGGTGCCTAATACCGATGGTGTGTTTCAGTAGTTTACTTCCACAAATAGATTTTATCATGTCTGATGTCCGCCCATGGGAAACAGGGTTTCCGCCCTTTTCAATCTTACTGGCAAGGGCCGGCCCATTCTGAATCTGCTGGTGATATATCTCTTAAAAATGCAGCTGGTTGAATTGATAAGAATTTTACCGGCTCAGGAAATCTGTTCAGAACGTTTGCGGAACATTGTCCCGCCTGATTCATCAATGAAACCGGGGAAAAGCGGAGATAACTCCTCTTCTTTTTAATTTATACAGAGGTAGCAATTTTCTTATATATATACTATCTTACCTTTTCGACTAAGGGGGATAAATGAAGTCTTCACTGCTGGGTCAGCAGGCTCAAGAATGTCTGACCGGTTTGAAGAGTGCTGTCACCGAGATTCTTCAGGCTCTACCGGGAGATCTTGAGCAGCCCAGAGATGTTTACAAAACTCTCGGTATAGACAGAATGATAGGGTGGAACATCTTCAAGCTTCACGAAGTTGAAGACTGCTTCCTGTCTGTGAAACACATACCGCGCAAGGCGGCTTTCATGGGGTTTCTCCGTGCTGCATCAAAAAAAGGCGTAGACAACGAACTGCTTTCAGCTGCCAGCGAGAATTTCCTCCGCTTTGAGGAACTTGTCGAGATGCACGCAGGCGACAGGCCCAGCATGGAAATGATGCTTCTAGCGTACTCTGAGGAGGGAGCAAGTCACGCATCTCTTGATCACAGAAAGCTGGCTTTCACCGGAAACAGATTCCTGTACGGCCTTGAGACAAGAACAAGGCTGACTGTAAGCCTCTTCGAACCCACAGATTCTGCGTCCGACTGGAAACTGACGCTGCTCAAGGGCTCTTTCGGCCTCCGGCGAAACCGGCCTGATATTCCGTGGTTCTATATGCGTCCAAGAGTTTTTACCGAGTTTGAAGGCAGGCCCCACGCCCCTGTTAGCAAGCCGCTTATTAAGCCTTCAGGGGGCATAACTCTTCCCTACTACACACAGTTCTGCAGCTGCTCGCTTCCAGGCATAAAATCCCGCACTGGCTTTGTGGAAAGTATTGAAGAGATTTTCCCTCTTGAGACAGGAAACGCAGGCCTTATGGATCTGGTTTTTGCCGAGGTGGTTGATCTGCATGGTTTTGTGATGGACGAGGCAAGTTCAACCTCGGCAAAGGTCATAACTCCATGCCATCTTGCTGCGATGGATATAATTGTACCTTCTTTTTTTGCAGATAGCTTGAAGTTTCTGCCACAGGTTGTCTCTTCAATACTTGAAGAATCAGATACCTACAACAACCAGCTCATCGATCTTGCAAAATCAATACTGCCTGTGAAACCTGATTTCGAAACAAAGCCCACAGTGGAACAAGTTTCTCTTGAGGGAGTGAGCAACTACAAAGAGATCATAGAGGATGTTTTCAAAAGAAGAGATCTCAACCCTCTGAATTACACTACAATCAGAATCTCTGTGCCATTTCCCGTTGTTCCATCTAACCTCGATGTAACCTGGAAGCAAGCAAGCAAAGACAGCTTATAATGTATCTGATTGCACTCCAATGTGTTGTACGGATACGCTCGCATTATATATATACGGCTTGACATTCGGATACCGTATATGTATACTTTCTTCGTCAAAGGGATTCGTAATGGCGTGCGGGGAAAAAATCTCTTTGACAACCTTCCTTCCTTATCATCGCCCGCCACTTCGGTGGCGGGCGTTGTACATTACGGGTATTTTCCCGGACGAAACACATGGAAGGAGGTAAACTCTGTTCGACAGAAGTTCCGGAATACTGCTTCACCCGACATCACTGCCCGGCAGCTGGGGCATTGGAACACTGGGCCGCGAAGCCTATGAATTTGCCTGTTGGATAGCAGACACAGGTGCCAGAGTATGGCAGGTTCTTCCCCTGGGTCCTCCTGTTTACAAATATTCTCCCTATCAGGCACTTTCATCTTTTGCGGGAAATCCCCTTCTCGTATCGCCGGAAGAGCTTTTCAAGCAGGGGTTTCTTTCTGCCGCAGAACTCGATTCTGCCCGTTTCCCCTGCTCTGCCACTATTGACTGGCATTCCCTTGAAAGCAGATATAATCTGCTTGTCACTGCAGCCAGGAGAGCTTTGAATGCCGAACTGGCCGGCTTCTACAGTTTTTACGAACAGCCACACATCAGAGAATGGTCGTGGTTTGCAGCAGCAAAAGATCTTAACAGCGGCCAGCCATGGCCACTGTGGAGACCTGATGAACCAGCCATCGAAAAACAACTTCTGCACGGAATGATTCAGTACTTCTTCCACTCCCAGTGGATGAACCTGAAAAAACACTGCAGTTCTTTGGGCATACGCATTCTGGGAGATATTCCCGTTTACGCAGCCCATGATTCCGCAGATGTTTACTTTAACAAAGAGCTGTTTAAGCTGGACAAACAGGGTAGGCCAACTGCCGTTGCAGGGGTTCCGCCAGACTACTTCTGTAGAACAGGCCAGCTGTGGGGCAACCCGGTGTATAACTGGAACAGGTGTGCAGAGTCCGGCTACAGATGGTGGACACAACGGCTTGCTGAGGCGCTTGCGCTGTTCGACGCCGTAAGAATTGACCACTTCAGGGGTTTTGACCAATACTGGGAAGTTCCGGCAGGTGAAACCACAGCAGAGAACGGAAGATGGATGAACGGTCCGGGAGCCGCTCTGTTTACGCACGTAGAGAAAACACTGGGAAAGCTGCCTGTGGTGGCAGAGGATCTTGGCATTGTTACCCCCTCTGTTAACGCACTGCGCAGGAAGTGCGGCTTCCCTGGAATGGTGGTTCTTCAATTCGCCCTGCAAGACAACAGTTTTTCCATCGATCACGTGGATTCCAATTCGGTGATTTACACAGGAACCCACGACAACAATACAACAGCTGGTTGGATCAGATCGGGAAACACCGGGTTCAACAGTGTTCGGTCTGTTGTGGAACTAGCCCTTGGCTCACCGGCAGACCTTGCCGTATTTCCCATGCAGGATATTCTTGAACTGGGTGCTTCAGCGAGGATGAACACTCCCGGATCTTCTTCTGGCAACTGGGCATGGAGGATGCTGGAACCTCCCCGCCTTACCCCTTCCTTCACGAGAAACTGAAGCCCTGCTGGCTCAGTATTATTCTATTCAAACCTGGCGGTCACCGATTCTTCTGCCCAGCCTGATAACAGGCAACCTCTTCAGGAGGGGTTACTGCTGCTACTTGACCTTGAGCTGTTTCTGCTCTATTCTAGAAGCGTGTCTGACGATAGGCTGTGCAGTTGTGCGCAGGATCGAGGCAGAATGCGTGAGTATTGTGGTCGATTATGTGGTTGTAAATGCCGGTGTACTGTTCTCGGACAAGCTCCTAGTATTCGTTCGCAGAAAGGTGGAGAATGTCTATATTGCTTGCGGTTTTTGTTCTGGCAGGCGGTTCATTGCCTGTGGGTGCGAGCACCGATAGTGGAACCCTTGTGATAAATGAAATCATGATTGATCCCGTGGAATCGTCTTCAACCGTCATGGGGCAGTGGATCGAGCTTTACAACAACAGTGGAAACTGGGTTAACCTTTCAGAGTGGATCATTGTAAACGAGAGCGATGAAGAAATACGGTTTTCATCCCTTGTAGTTCCACCGGAAGGTTATTTTGTGGTAGGGGCCAGCAGCATAGCTGGCGAAAACGGTAATTACACACCGGATGCCGTGTGGGGGGCTTTCTCGCTTTCACTCTCTGGAAGCCTGACGCTAAGCAATACTAGCTATGATTCGCAAGACTTCTTCAGCTGGAACAACAGTTGGAACCTTAAACCGGGTGCCTCCCTTGAAAGGCTTAACCCTGGGTGGTCGGCTGATGACCCTGAAAGCTGGAAGCACAGCAACACCGAATACGGAAATGGCGACCTCGGCACGCCGGGGCACCAGAACAGCGTTTTCTCCAACGGCTTCGGCCAGAACACCTGGGCATTTATAAAAGCGTTTGTTCACTAACTTTCACCCCCTGTGCCGTGTAAAAAAAACACCCCTCTTCTGGCGCATTCGTTTTATTGTTCCCTGCTTTTCCATGACGGCAAGGTATTTGTTTACCTCGTTCACATGGATTCCCAGCACAGAAGAAAGGTCCTGAACTGTGCATGGTCTTCTTCTAACTGTGCCCAGAATGGTCTCTTCAATGTTTGAGCTGTAAGACGCCACTTCTTTTCTGGTCTGAGCAGGGGCAATTATCTCTGTGGCACTGAGGTTCCAGTAATTCTTTATACGTTCAAGATTTTCCATTGAAGCTGCCTTCAGCCCCGGCAGACGACCTGGGCGGTCGAGGGTGTTTATCTGAATACGATCGGGAGAGATTCTCTGGAAAGCTGCTTTCAGAAGATCCAGCTCTTCATCTGAATCGTTGTACCCGGGAAGAATAAGGGTTTCCAGCCAGATTTCCCTGTGGAATTCCCTGCGAAAATCTACAAGACCCTGTATGTATTCCCCTATATCCATACCCGGAACAGGAACATTGATTTTAAGAAAAACTTCCTGTGACCCGGCATCGAGGGAGGGTAGAACCAGGTCTGCGTCCAGAAGATCCTGCCTTACATCCGGGCTGCAAAGTAGGCTTCCGTTTGTAAGAACAGCCACAGGAACTGCCGGCCAGCCTGAAGCAACAAAGCGGATAACCTCGCCAAATCCTGTGTTCAAAGTGGGCTCTCCTGAACCGGACAGGGTAATGTAGTCCGGTAAAGGGTTGTTGTTCAGAAAAGAGGCCAGTTCCTGCTTCACCTGTTCTACAGACACATACTGTTTTCTCTGTGCTGTTAGTTTTGTTGTTGCCCCACACTCGCAGTAAACACAATCAAACGAGCAGATTTTACGGGGGATGAGGTCTACCCCCAGAGAAATACCCAGCCTTCTTGACGGTACCGGCCCAAACACATGTTTATGCATTGAGGTGCCTCTTTACTTTGTTAATCGTCGCTGTCTGTTTTTTCAAACTTTCTTGCGCTGGAAAAACTGTCCAGATCATAGGTAATACTTTTGTCCGGAATGGCTTGCCTGTCAAGACGAACATCGGCATCTTTGAAGAACATCTCTGCGTATGTGGAATGGTAGTCGCTGAACACAACCACCCTTTTAATTCCCGCTGCGATAAGCGCTTTTGCACACGTGGTACACGGCATGTTTGTTACGTAAGCCGTTGCCCCGTTAATGGAAACACCGTTCTTGGCAGCCTGCATAAGCGCATTCATCTCTGCGTGGTTTGTTCTGATACAATGGTTGTCTACCACAAGACATCCCACATCTTCACAGTGCGGAAGCCCGGGAAGAGAACCGTTGTAGCCTGTTGCAAGAACATGTTTGTGCTTAACCAGAACACACCCGCAGTGCATTCTGGGACAGGTAGCTCTTTCACTGGCCAGCATGGCCAGTTTGAGGAAGTATTGATCCCACGATGGTCTCATCTGTTCTCCTTTAAAACTCCCAGTCAAGCTGCAATCCTGCAGTCGTTCTGGATGACCCCTGTGTTTCACTGCTGCCGCTGCCGATAAGGTCGGCACCCTGCATGTTGAACCACCCGGCTTTTACCCGAAGTGTGGCTGCATTGGAAATATGTGCAGAAACCTGTGTTTGAAGAAGTACCGAAGAATTGTACAGAGCTTTCGAGCCGAATTCTCCGGGAAAAGAAAGAGAATACGCATACACCCTGCTGTTCCAGCCGTCTGTGCTGCCAGCTGCTGCCGAAACCGTAACTTCGAGACAGGGTACCGGACTGTGTTTCAAACGCACTTCAACACCTGCCCCGTTTTCATCCGGATTGCTTTTGCTCCGGTAGAATGCCGCAGGAACCTTAAAGCTCAGTGTAAGGTCGGCATAGGGGCTCCATGAGGCAGTTACCTGGGCTCTGATGGTGTTTTCCTGTTCCGTAGTTGTTAACTTCAGCCGTTGCGAGAGGCTTGTTCTGCTTTGAATTCTCTCTGTAAACTGAAACCCGGCCTTAAAGGTATCTTCCTCTTGTTTGTCAAGAACCAGCGCACCGGCATCCAGGGTTACACCCTGTGCCACATGCCATTTTAATCCGTACCCAGCACCGATGAGGTGGCTTGTTCCAAACTCGCCTGCACTTCGTGCCCATCTGCCGGTGCTCCTGCTTACTGTAAGCGCATGGCGGATGCCGGACTGAAGCCTGCCAGCGGAAACCACAAAATTCAGTGTGGAATCGAAATCGGCAGCTACTTCCCCGGTAAATGAAGTGTTGCGCGTTTCAAGCAAAAAGTCGGCTGCAGCTCTGGAACAAGTATCTGCTGTGGAACCACCTGACTGTCTTACGAAGGCAAACGAAATACCCACAGAACCCCAACCCACCCGTGCTGCAGCCAGCTTCTGATCAACAATACCTTCGTTCTCTGCTTCGCTGACAGTGCGGTGAAGACCTGATGCCCCCGGGTCTGTTCTAGATACCCCGGCAACACCGGACAGAGTTATACCGCTAAAGCAGTACTGTGCCGCCACTCCGGTAAGCGGGCGTGCATCGCTTGCACCGGGGCTTTCAGCAGGCTGCAAACGCAACCTCCATGCAGGTGTTTTGGAAAGTTCAAGAGGGTCAACCCCCGACCATGGCCCCGGATGACTGAGCAACAGCCCATGGGCAAACTGCACCTGCAACCACCCGGCAACCGCTGTAAGCAGCTGTGGACTGGAATAGCCCACACCGGCAGTAACCAGGTCTGCCCACTGTTCTCCCTGGTCTTTCTCTGTAAGGAAAACAGCAGACCACATTCCCCTGCGAAACCTCAACCGCTGGTAGGAAACAAGTGAACTGCCCTGCCACTTGTTCTGTGTTATTCCCGCAGGCTCGGGCCATGCATTCTCTGCCCTGGCTCTGAAGTCGCCAAAACCACTGACGGCAAATACAAATGCTGTAATTATTGCAATCATTGTACTGTAAGATAAGACCTGAGGTTTTCAAAGGTAGTAGCACCTATTCCCGGAATATCCACGATTTGGTCTATAGATTGAAGAGGCCCATAGGTTTCTATGTAGTGGCGTATTGTTGAAGCGCGGGAAGGCCCGATACCAGGCACTGTAACAAGCTGCTGCTCTGTGGCAGTGTTAATGTTTACCGGAAACACAGGGGCTTCTTCATGTGTCTGCGTTTCCCCGAAAGCAACAGGTCGCGGATCGAATGCACCGGAGCCGCAGGTGGCCGAAACAAGGTGACTGCCTGGAAGGTCGGGATGGGTTGCGTAGCCGTACTGCATGGAAACAGACGAAACTGCAACGCTGAACCCCATGTTCATGCGTACAGGGTTGGTGAGCAGAGAAAAAAACAGGGAAACCCCTGGATAGGGTTCCACCGATGTTACTGCCGAAAACTCGCTACCGGTGTACTGATACACGGAAGCGCCGGCAGAAACTGTTACACCTGTTACTGGACATACGCCTATTGCCGCAGAAACGGTTCCGGGAACGGCCCCCATACCGGTACTGGTGAGTGATGAACTGTAGAACCCCCGGGCAGCACCGGAAAGAAACATCCCCCTGAGAGGCCTTGCAATAATACCAGCATCGGCTGATACGGCAGAACCACTTCCAAAACCCTCTATCTGCAGGCGGTGACCTGAGACAGAAACACCTGCAACTATTCCGGCAATCAGGGGTTTTGCCACGGCTGCAGTTGTTGTAAATTCGCTGTAGCCGTTTCTGCCGGAATAGTTGAAAACCCCGGCAACTGCGAATCGGTTTGTGGTGAAGCCTGCTGCAGCTGCTGTTCTATCAAGTTCTTTGAAACCGAAAGGTCTTGATGCTGAAACAGAAACCGAAGCGCCAGAGAGAAGCCCTGCTGAAGCTGGATTCACCGAAATCGCCAGGTGTGTGCGGGGAAACAGAGCAGCAGCTACACCTCCGGAAAGCCAGGGAGAGTCGCTTTGAAGCTCAAAAGCCCCCACAACAAGAGCAACTATCAGAGTGCCCACTTTCCCCCCTGTCGTTGATTGTACATTCAGTTACCTTCACGCTTGGAACAAATACAACAGGGAATTGACTAAAGAGGTATTAGTGTACATGATAGTTGAAAGGTTCCGGGTTTTTCTGCGGCGAAAAGGAGTGCAATGCGTTTCCATCTGGTAATAGCGGTTCTTGTTGTGCTGCCGTTTGTTGCGGTTGCTGGCAGTTTGCCTTTTTCCCGTTTTGGTATGATTGATACCCCGTCATCAGCGCTGCTTAACCACACTGAAGTTGCTTTTGGGGCTAGCGGTACCGTCTACTCTATTGAAGATTCATCCGGCACTTCCGACATGAATGTTACCCCTGCCGGCTACATTGAGATCGGGCTTTTCGGAAGGGCTCAGATAGGTGGAACCTACCTTGGTGCAGGCGGTTTTTCCGGAACCGTAAGGGGGCTGATTCTTAGTCAAACTATGACCAGGCCAGGTATTTCGATAGGTGTTGAAAACCTTACAGGAGAGAAAGACTACGACTTTTACAGAAACACTGAAGACAGCCTCTACCACTACCCGAATTCGCAGAATTTCAGCGTCTATGGGCTCATCAGCAAAGACTTCAGCTACTATGTTTCCTTCCCGGTATGCTTGAACATTGGTTATGGAACCGGAAGGTTTGTTCAGTCTTCAGAGGCAGTAGACGGTTTTGAGAACCCCATTCCCGGTCTTTTTGGAAGCATTCTTATCCACCCCAGTATCGCAAGTGATGTTTTAGTGGAGTGGGACGGGCGCGACCTTAATGCAGGGGCTGTTTTCAGAGTTAACAGGAACTTCACTGTGCGTGCGGCAGTTGCCGAGCTCGAACATATTTTTACGACACAGGATTCAACGGCAAATGCTCAGGATGTTATGCAGCACACCAAGTTCACAGTAGGTCTTCAATTTAACTTCGGGCCTTTCCTTAACCGCACTGAACTGGATCCCTACCAAAGACTACGGTACACCGACGACGACGAGGCTCTTGAGATGTTAAAAGAGTACAGAGTCAGAGCCCGTGAAGAGATTCAGGAAATGGAATCTACAATACACTGACCATTTCCGTTGACAGAGACACACAAGTCTGCAATCTTACACGGTCAGAGAGAATACCGGAAAAACAGAATTACAACGCGGAAAGCGATATAATGGCACGCCTGGGAACCTTCGACTGCGAACGAATTATGAAAAGAACCAGGTTGAGTCCCCTGGCTAAAGAAGTTCTTAAAAAAAGATTCCCCCATGCGAAAGATCCTGTAAACCAGTGGCTGCCTTCGAAGCCCAACTGGTCAAAACTGCTTCCCGACCTCGATATTCTTGAGGGAGAACTTAAATCTTTGAAAAAACGCGGTGGGAAGATCGTTCTTTACGGCCACGACGATATGGACGGTGTAACAGGAATATTCATAGGTCTCAGGATTCTCAGGAACGAAGGCTTCCATGTTGTTCCGATTATTCCCAGAAGAGATATTGAAACCTACGGCATAAGACCGGGCAGGCTGAAGGGCGTACTGCTGCCAGGCGATCTTCTGCTTACTGTAGACTATGGCTGCAGTGCTGTGGAAGGTGTTACATGGGCACGGGAGCACGGCGCAAGAATAGTTATTACCGACCACCACACCCTTAACGATCCCCTTCCCCCTGCGCACGGCATGGTAGATCCCCAGATCACCGGAGGGGCAGCAGCAGACCTGGCCGGGTGCGGCGTTCTGTATGCCGCTCTGTCGCAGATATACCCCAGGTGGAACAACGATGCCCAGCTGCTTGCAGCAGTGGCCCTGGGCACAGTAAGTGACAGGGTACCCTTCACAGAATGGAACAGATACCTGCTTCACTGTTTCTCCCTTATCGACACTTCGAATCTCACAGAGGGGTTGAAGCTGCTTCTTGAAAAGTGGCCCTGCCGCAAAAGGGCATGGACAGGTGCCATGATTCGGCAACAGATAACCAGTACAATTGGAAAAGGCGACAGCTCAGGCATATCTTCCATGATCGATTTTATGTCCAGTTACGATCCCCTCTGGTGTAAAGACCTTTGGGAAACCATGAAAAGGAACAGCGAGGAGCGGGGGCATCTGCTCAGCGAAGTGGTAACAAACGCCATAAAGCACAAGGACTCGGAAGCGGACGCTCTTGGCATGATTCTGGTTTATCTTGAAGACGTACCGGGAGGTATGGGGGGAACCCTGGCAAGCAGGCTGTGCAAGATATACCGCAGGGGAACCATAATTGTTACCCGCAGGGAAGATGGTAAGCTTATAGGCGACACCAGATCCATAGGAGACTGGAACATGGCTGGCTTCCTGGTGAGCATGCGAGACATATTCTCCAGCGCAGGCGGCCACTACCGGGCGGCAGGTTTCGCCTACAAAGGCACCAGCTGGCCGGAGCTTCGGGAACACCTGATAACCCACATGACAGAGTACCCCACAAACCCGGTACCCGAACCCCATGTTGATCTTTTTCTAGACACCCTGCCGGAACCGGGCCAGTTTACCAGCCTCGCCCCGTTCGGCCCTGGTTTTCTGCCTGTGGCAGTGAAGGTAGGCTCTATGCGGTACCTGCTTCACCTCAACAACAAAGGGCAGGCAAACTGGTGCATAACAGAAGACAGTGGAGAATAAATTGAAAAGCTATATTGTAACAGGCTGTGCCGGTTTCATAGGCAGCACACTTACCGACAGGCTTCTTTCAGAAGGTGCTTCGGTTACAGGCATCGATGTTTTTCGCGACTACTACAACACAGACATAAAGAGACGCAACCTGGCACTCGCTCTGGAAAACCCCCTGTTTACACTGATAGAGAAAGACCTTTCAAAAGACATTTCTTTTTTGAATAGAATTACTGAAAAAACCGATGAGCTAGTTATCTACCATCTTGCCGCCCAGGCAGGTGTAAGAAAATCGTGGGGCAGCGACTTCAGGGTATACACCCGTGACAACATAGATGCCACGCAGAACCTGCTTGAATGGGCACATTCCAGAGGTGGAATAAAGAACTTTGTATACGCTTCTTCTTCATCAATCTACGGTATTCCTTCAACACTTCCCATGACCGAAGAGATAACAGTTCCTGTTCCCCACTCCCCCTACGGTGTTACCAAACTGGCTGCAGAAAACCTTGTAAGACTGTACACAGCCAACAGAGGCCTGCCCTCAGCCAGCCTTCGGTTCTTCACAGTATACGGCCCCCGTCAGCGGCCAGACATGGCTTTCAACCGATTCATACAGGCTGCCTTTCAGGGCAAACCAATAGGTGTTTTCGGCACTGGAAAGCAAACCCGTGATTTTACCTTTGTTAACGATATAGTTCAGGGTCTAAGGCTTGCAGAGAACTCTACAGGCGGCCTTGCAATGAACCTCGGAGGAGGGAACCGGGTTACACTGCTTCAGGCAATTGAAACACTGGGTAAAGTAATGGGCAGAGAGATCAGAATAGACTTCTCTGAGGGCAAACTCGGTGATGTCCCGGATACCTGGGCCTCTGCTGAACTTGCTCTGAAAGAGCTTGGCTGGAAGCCTTCAGTTTCCCTGGAAGAGGGTCTGCTTCAGGAAGTTAACTGGCTGGCCTGACTTATCTGATTGAACTCATTGTTCCAACAGTAAAGCTCCAGTGATATGTTCCATGTGTTTCTCCGCTGCTTCCAATGATGTCAACAGTTGCCGTGTACTCTCCATCGGCAAGCTGTTCCCCAACCGGGAATTGAATAATACTGCCATCTGCGATTGCAGGTGCAAGCTTACAAACCGAACCGTTTCCGTACAGTTCCGCCACAGCGGTCCACCCGCTGTGTGTGCTCCTGAAACCGGCAGCTACCTGAAGAACAGGCGCGTGATCGTAAATTGTACCTGTTGGGTATACCGAGCTGAATACCACTTCAGGCCGTTGAACAACACTGATACTGTATGTTTCCACTGTTGTATTACCGGCAGAGTCCACTGCTGTTACACACACAGGAACCGTTCTCCCGGCGTATGGAAGCAGGTCAACGGAGCAAACCCACACGGTATCTGACCTTTGCGAAAGGCCAATACCCTCCAGGGAGTCAACAGACAGAGTAACCATTTCCACTCCTGAAAGCAGATCCTCTGCCTGCACCTCAATCTGTGCTTTCATTGTGAAGTAATCAACTCCATCTGACTGTATGGATACAGCAGGAGGAACACTGTCTACAGCAAAACTCCAGTTGATGGAATCCACAAGCTCACCAGAACGCCGGAACAACTCTACCAGGCCGTCTGCGAAGAACTCTTCAGGATGCTCCGGTTCAAAATGCCACACTCCATCTGTGTTCTCTGGAAATATCACCGATCCGTCGGACTGTAGATAAATGTCTCCATCGCTGTAATCCTCTGCTGTTTCAAAGCTGAATGTATCAGGCAGAGCTGCCTGAAAACCTATGGGGTAGAGGGAGTAGACAGGAACGAACTCCGGCTGGAATGAAAGCCCCATATCTACCGTTCCCAGCCCTTCCGGAACCTGCCAGCCGTGAACACAGACCCAAAACACTGCGCTTGTATCAATATCTGAAACAAGTATTGTTTCGCTGGAAGAGGGAGATGTTGACTTATCCAGCAGTTCTTCCATTCCGTCCAGCATTCTGTTGTCGTTTGCATCTTTGAACAGGAACAGGTCAACATCAAGCCCGGCCTGCTCACTGGAAGTCTGTATTGAAATACTCCTCTCGTTTGACGACACTCTGAATGGCCCTTCTATCAGCCCTGCTGAAAGTGGATCATCCGGGTCATCCTGAAAAATATCTCGACCTGAATAGAACTCCACCGGCAGCACACCAATGTGTAAGTCGGCAAAACTGCCGCCCGAAGCACACAGACCGACTACGGGATTTCTGGCTGATACCGACCTGGATAGCCACCCTGGAATGGAGGAACCTTCCTGGCTGCACAGTGTCGCAACCTTGTATGTCCTCCACACGAACATGCTGTTTCTGTTGTCGAGAACTGCAAAACAGCTATCTCCCTGCCGGGGAACAAACGGTGCCAGTACTGCGTTGCAGTTAAGCCCTCCCGAATACCTCCTGAAATTGGCTCTATCCATGTACAAAACCTCTGCGTTGGATGAGGTTTGTCTCCACTCAATCCAGTCTGAACTGCGAACAGCATCCTCCGCATCGCTGTTAATAGAGTAAAGGGAACCTGTGAAGTACGGTATAGTGTAAACGGTCTCTATCACCGGAACATCGCTTGTGCCATCAGGGAACGGTGCAAAGACCTCCTGCTTCTCTGGAATGAAATACGGCACTGTGTAGTTTACCGTGTAACTGCTGCCCTCCTGGAAACTGATATTTCTGCTGCCGGCAGAGCCGAACGGTGACACCACATCAATGGTGTAGCCGCCAT
>CAZRXU010000070.1:0-13982 GCA_964604135.1 uncultured bacterium
GTAAGGTTTACTGTGTGCCAGTCGGTTCCGGTTACCTCACAGAAAAGCCCGCTGTCTCCTGATGCTACTCTGCCTGTCGTGCTGCTGTTCAGAACAGGAGGAAAAGACAGAATCGCTCCAGTGGCATCGGTAAGAAGAGGATACTTCCGAAAACCAGACAGGATTCCTGCGTACTTCCGCCCTGTCTCCGTGTTCAGCAGAACATCGTGCAGAGTCATGGCAGTTTCTTCACCAAGAGGATGGAAAACAGTGTTCGGGGACGAAGTGGAATATCTCACTGGAAACGAAATTCCGTCAAGTGGATAAAAACCGATTGCCGCTGTTTTCCTTTCCTTTCCAAAACTCGAAGCAATTTTCTCCTGCGCTGCAATAAGAGATTCGAGCCCGGCATCATCCACCACCCACCCGGTGGCGGTAAAAGCTGCTATAAAAGGTCTGATTTCCGCCAGGGAATCGTCTACCTTAATGTGATGTACAGGATCTTTCATTGATTTCAAATGAGGTTCAGCCCCGTTCCTAAGGCAGCGTATGCCACGGGCTATACCCTCTGATGTCCACAGATCAGGTCTGTTTGTATCGTTGAGCTCAATTTTTACGGTATCTTCACTTAACCCGTCCAGCTCTGCTTTAAGAGATTCAAGAAGGCCCTCGAGGTTATCGGTGTTTTCAAGCTCTGCAAGAGGGAGAAAATCCTTAAGCGGTATTTCTATCTTAGGCATTAACTTCACCTCCCAGCAGTTTCTCCGGTGTCGATTTCATCTCTCTCAGCTTCGAGAGATCGGGACTGAGCAGATCTCTTATGTCTGACAGGCCAAGGGCAAGAAGAGCCATCCTGTCAAGACCCAGACCCCAGGCTATTACCGGAACATCAATTCCCAAAGGCTCACATACCTCCCGGCGAAACAAACCTGCACCACCCATTTCGAACCACCCCAGAGTAGGATGCTTCACATGAAGTTCCACAGACGGCTCTGTGAACGGAAAGTATGCAGGAACGAATTTGTACTGTGTTGCCCCTGCAACTTCGGTGGCAAACAACTTAAGAAGCCCCAAAAGGTGTTTCATATTGATTCCCTCACCCAGCACTATACCCTCAACCTGAAAAAAGTCGGGGAGGTGGGTTGCATCCACCTGGTCGTACCTGAAGCACTTCGCTATTCCAAAGTACTTGCCTGGAATGTCCGGCCTGGAGCCAAGGGTTCTTGCTGAAAGAGCTGTTCCCTGTGATCGCATGATAGCTTTGAGAGATCTCTCCCAGTCAAAGGTGTATTCCCACCCTCTGCCCCCGGTGCTTCCACCGTCTTCATGGGCAGCACGAACCCTTTCACCTGTTTCTGCGGAAGGAGGCTCCACCTGAACCCCATCCTCCAGATAGTACGCATCGTGTATGTCTCTGGCAGGGTGGAACTGAGGCATGAACAGTGCGTCATTGTTCCAGAATTCGTTTTCGGCAAGCGAACCTTTCATTTCCTTAAAGCCCATTGCCTGAAGCTTGTCTCTTACAGTATCCAGAAACATGGCGTACGGGTGGAATCTTCCGATGTGTATTCTTGAGGGTGGGATGTCCACCTGATATCTTCTGAAAGAACTGTTTTTCCACTGGCCTGAAGTCAGTATCTCACGGGTCAGGTTACCTATCGTACTGCTGCCTCTGGCACTTTCAAGAGCTTCCCTTCCCGAATCGGTAATATCGACAACATGTTCTGCAGTCTCTGTAACTACAAACTCTGCCCTGGATTTTCCACGTTTCGGTGCCCTTTTCTGTACTTCGCCAGCTACCATCTTCGACAGGTTTGAAAGCTGAAGAGTTCCTCCTGCAGACAACGGTTTGTAGACACTGTTCCATATTTCCTGGAACACACCACCAGACTTGTCGACTAGAACAAGACCCTGGTCGCCTCTGCTCAGAACCTGTGTTTTAAGAAGAGATCCCATGGCACTTCCCCACTGGGCTCTGTCAAACAGATTGTTTTTCTGTATCTCGGGCAATGCCGTTACTCCACTCTTAACTGCTTCAATAAGAGCCAGCTCAGGAGTTGTTCCTTTCTCTGCATACGCTGCACCAACCGGTCCCAGTTCAACTGTAACTGTTTTTGCAGTGGAAAGAACTGAAGCCATACCCCTTGACAGAAGCCATTGAAGTGCTCTTCTGTAAGAACCTTCCCCCATTCCTGTGCCTGCAACTGCATCGGCATCACTGCCCGGCCCGCTGGAAGACAACCAGCGGAGAAGAGTTTTCTCGAGTGGATGAAGATCTTTCGCTAATGTATCAGACAATTTCAACCTTCCTTATTGTTCCCAAACTACCTGATCCGGATCGAGGAAAAGCCCCTGCTCCGGTCTGGGAATTCTGTAGTCCCCTTTGAGAACCGTACCGCAATCAGGGCACTCGACCATCCCCTCATCCACCACTGCATCGCACACAGGGCAGATTCGAGCCATCATGCTGTCAACATAATCAACCAGTTCTTCAGCGGTAATAAGCCCATTACCGTTCTTGTCAGCTGCCCCTGTAGAACCTTCAATAAGTATAGGCGTAAGAACCCTTTCACCTACAGACTTGTCTTCCCTGGCTGCTGTGAGTACAAGAATATTGTCATCATCCGAAAAATCGTTAACAAAACCACCTGAGTTGCAGGCATCGAGAAACAGGTATACTGAACCTGGAAACTGTGCCAGCAGATCATGCATTTCATCATCGGAAATGTCTTCATTGTAGAAACAGACCACCTCATTCACACCATCGTCTTCTTCATCTCCTGCCAGCCCAGGCGGTTCCTGAGACCCGTGACCGCTGTAGAAAACGATCAGACGATCATCAGAATCAGCTCTTGAGCAGATATCACCCACTGCATTTCTGAACACATCAGCTCTTGCTTCCGCGTCCACTAGAAGCACCATACGATCTGAATTTACGTTCTGGTCATCGCGAAGAAACCGATAGAAGTCGATTGCATCCATGCTTGCTCTGGAAAGAATATCAGCACGGGACTCGTAGCCGCTGATGCCGGAGACAACAGTCCATGTGTCCGGTGAAGCAGAATCGCCTGCTGGAAGTCTTTCCGCAGGGATTCTTTCCGCTTCTATGGTAAATGTTCCCTGACCGCCCTTAGAATATGCATACACTGTAACCCCGTAAACTGCATCCTCCTGGCAGTACAGTGCCACCGATTCATCTGCCGCGTTGTCTGTGTTGCTCACTCCACCCTGGGCTTGAAGAACATACCCCGGACCGCTGACCAGCATGTCCAGATCAAAATCTCTCTGATCTCCACGAAGCTCTATAACCAGAGTACTTCCCGCCTCTCCGTGAACTGTGTAAAACTTCTGGGCAGCAGTGGTTTCGTCCACCCTGCCGTGAACAAGACCCACCAGCGGCTCTGCTTCTGTGGGTTCCACAGAAATTGTGCAAAGACCTCCGGTTCCTGAGTCCATGAAACCGGGGGCTATACGCAATATGTCTCCCCGTCTGGCCCAGAAACTGAAACGCTCATCACCTCTCTCTGTGTTCATAAACGCAGCAGGTTCACCGTAATCGTTAAACAACCGTACATCCCCGTCTCTGAGCTTATCGAATACACCGGAGATGGTGTAGAAACCAGAAGAAGGAGCGGTAAAACTTACCATGGCTGACTGCCCGTGCCCGGTTTCAACATCTACCGGGCGAAACTGGCGAACACTCTGGGAAGACTGGACAAGGTTCAACCTGTAAAGAAATTCCTGGGGATCTTCACCTACATCGAAGGGAATTACTTCCACAACCGCCGGGGAATCTGCTGCAGGAACCAGAAGACCTTCCGAATTAAGATATGTGTTTGATGAATACATTATTTCCCCGGAATTGTCTCTGACTTGAAGATCAAGATCACCTTCCTGCTCGAAAGTCAGCTCCAGAAGAGCTTCACTCTGCAGCTCAGGCAGTCTGTAACGCTGAACATCACCCTTCGATACATCAGCTGTGATAGACTGGGAAAGAACATCCATATCACCGGCTCTTGCTATTTCTAGGGTGTAGTTTCCACTTCCGCCCTTGTTGTACCTGGAAACAACAGCCTGAACTCTCTCTCCCTCGAGAAGCCCCATAGACAATTTTTCACTTGAATTTGTGCTGTAACTGCCTGCCCACAGAGTATGACCGGGGCCGTAAAGCTCTAGATCAAGATCTGAAAGACTGTCTGATCCCCTGATAATAAAGTTCCATCTACCCTCTTCTGTGGCCTGAAAGGTCCATATCTCCGCCATTTCAGCGGAAGAGAGCGAAGAGGAAACACCACGGGTACCTACAGGTTCGGCCTGGCTGTAACTGACGGTAAAATCAACCGGCACCGGGCTGTCTGCCTTTATCCAGAACCAGTAGTCACTGTACGCAGATAACATCAGAGGCTCACCATCTGTAGAGAAACAAAGAGCTTCACCAGTGTTATCGTAAGCTATCATAGGTACTGCAGGCGAAGAAGTTACCTCAATAACAGCATAGTCATTTTCCAGTATTCTAATCCACTGGTACCCCCCGGATCCTGCACTTTCCACTGTTTCGCCAGCGTTAACACCGGGAACATTTACCGCATCCGGAAGAGTCACTGCCAGCGCAGCCATCAAAAAAACAATTGAACCAGCCAAAACAACCACCTTTCACATACAGAACAAAGCATAGAATCCAGACAGGTAAGATAACAGAATGCTAAGGAAAACAGCCTAGAAGAATTCAGCAAAAAGAGCGAATGATGAAATAGACAGCTTGATATTCCTGTTTTCACCTGCAATACCACTTGCAAGATCCCACATACAGAGAAGTGCATACCCCATAAGCCTTCTGCTGAAGGAAATTACAATGGGAACCGACGAATCACCCACTGAAAGGTGAAGGCTAAGGGTTTCTTCACCAGGGCGCCATGCGTCTGGCAGCCTGCCTCCTGTGGGCCAAACAGAATAAACAAGTTTCAGTTCGGGAGATGACGGCTCCGGCCGGTTAAGCAGTTCGATAAACCTCGCCATATCACCGCCAATATGATGAATGGCTGATCTGATTTGAGAGGTTGTACGAACCGGATTGTGCGCAGGATCAGGAAGAGCGGTGATAAAGTCAATGCCGTTCTCCCTTCTGTAGCCAAGCTCCAGAAGTGATGAAGCCTCACCGGCACAAGCAGATAAAAGAGCAGAAGCTCCTGCAGGCGGCAGAATGGTGCTTGAAACCGATTCATCCGTCCACAGGTTAACCTGGCGGAATATAGCTTTTACCCTCTCTCCCGAAGGTGTTCTAGAAATGTCTCTGACTATCTGATAAAGCCTTGGAAGTTGCGGTACCCTCACACCGGATCGTCCCAGGGCTGAACGAACAGCGGTATGCTTGAACAGTACTTCCAGATCATCAAGTGTGTGCAGTTCAGCAGGAAATTTTACCAAGATCCTCTCCCTCTGGGATGATATTTCTCCACAGCTTCACTTAGCCTTCTGCGGCTTACTGAAGTGTATATCTCCGTAGTTCTTATGTCAGAGTGCCCAAGAAGCTCCTGAACTACTCTCAGATCGGCTCCCCCCTCAAGAAGGTGGGTCGCAAAGGAATGCCTCAAAGTGTGAGGGTGCAGCTCTGCCGTAATTCCAGCCTTCAAAGCGGAACTTCTGACTATGTTCCACACAGTCATTCTTGAAAGTGCGTTACCGTTTCTGGTAAGAAATACAGTTCTGCCGCTGTGAGCTCGCGATACAGATGAACGCCATCTGTCCAGATAGATACCAAGCCATTTCACAGATATCGAACTCATGGGAACCATTCTCTCTTTAGATCCCTTACCCAGCGGGCGCACCCATCCGTCGTTCAAACTAAGCCTGTCAACTGTCAACGACACCAGTTCACCTGCACGAAGACCGGAACCGTAGGCCAGCTCCATAAGTGCTCGATTCCTCGAAGAAAGGGCATTCTCTCCTGTCCAGATCTCTATGATAAGAACAATCTCCTCCACAGAAAGACAGTGAGGCACATGAAACACTGACGCAGGAGGACGGATTTTAGCAGCAGGACTGGCTCTGACAACGTTTCTCTCCAACAGAAATGAATAGAATCTCCGAAGGGAGGAAAGCTTCCTTGCCACTGTGGACGGAGCCAGTTTCTTCTTCAGCAGGTGCTGCAGCCACTGCCCCAGTGCTGCAGAATCTGCCGCAACAAGATTACCTGTAAAATCAGCGGCTTCTATCAAATCTCTTCTGTATGCGGAAACAGTGTTGGCAGAAAGGTTTCCAACAAGAACCGCCCATGTAAGAAAGCCGTCAAGATGCTGGTCCGTGTCCACTGAGCCATCCGATCAGCGATCTCCTCTGCAACACATCTGTGTCAGAGGAAGAACCTGGAACAAGAGATACAGGAATACCACAATCAGTAAGCTCTGTCATGGCAACAAGAGCATCACTTCTGCGGCTGAAACCGGCAACTGCTGCGGGAGCTCTGTTTATAACAAGCCCGGCCTTTTCTGCTGTGAACCCAAGCCTCTCACACAGAGCAATCTGAACTCTGTGGCGTTTTTCAGACGCCACGGGGAACAGGTATACCATCACCGCTTTGCGTGAATGTCGGGGGGGAACAGACACAGGCTTTTCACCAGGTGCCACAGGTGGAACCGCCGCAGCTGGAACGGTAAACCTCACCACATGGGGAAAGACTGCAGCCTTTCTGTGATCAACCTCCTCTTTTTCCACCTGGGGAGGAGCTTCCAAAAAAGACCTGGACGGAGGCTGAAAATTAATGACTTCAGGTACTACAGTGTTTCCCTTTGAAGCGATAACAGTATCAGAAACCACTGGCGGAACAGCAGGCCCGGAAGTTTCAGAAACCACTTTACGCACCGGTTTCACTGCTCGAACAGTTTTTCCGGCTGCTTTTTGTGTATAGTCTTTCCTGCTTGACACACCAACAAGATTCTGAGGGGATCTTATCTCAACGATTCCGCCTGCCTTTTCCAGAATCTTCTTTATAGACTCTGCTGTGGAAAGATCTGCGTCAAGCTTCAACGCAATGGGAATTCTGGCGAGAAACCTGATAACATCCTCGGTGGGCAGCTGGCTGAGTTTCTGCAACGCAACTCTCAACCTGCCTCTGCTGCCAGGGCGATAACCCATGAGAACAGGAACGAAAACAGCCTGGTCGGGCTGTACAAGAATCTGTACAGAACCATCGCTGGGCAGTTCTGAAGCAAGTGTATCAGCAGAATCTCTGGACAGACCGGACTGCAGAACCATACCTGCAGGGGAACTGAGCAACTTCCGAACGGACTCAATAGTTTCCCCTGTACGGGCATACAACACCGCAAGAAGCCTGCCTGAAGGATTATCTCCCTTTAGAACAATTTTCCAGAACATTCACACCTAGTCCAGCTGACTTCTGCTGAGATACAGTTTGTCTCCAATTTCGATCAGATCGGCAGTTCTTGAACTGACAACCATCGCAGCGCTGCTTCTGGCTTCCGTGGTAAGAACAACAACATCAGCAATGGGAATCTCGGCCGTATACACCAACTGGTCATCCGCATCTCTTACCTGTTCGCTGGGTGAATAGGCGGTGAACACATCACCAGGATTTATTCCCTGCGAGCTGCCGGCACTGAGGTAGATAACATCGTAGGTGTAGGCACATGACCGTGCTGGATCCCTGAAACCGAGAACCCACAGAAGCCCTCTGTCTACTCCGGGACCATTCTGAATACGAATGTCACTGGCAGTATGATACGGAACAATCATATCACCTTCCAGAACAGAAAGATAACCGTGCTGGATCTTGGCGATAGATGTTGAAGGAGTGGTACTTTCCACCTGGCAAACCCCAACCACTCTGATGATGTGCCCGGTGTCACCGGTCTCTGGATCTTTAACTTCTTCACACTGACGAAGTATGTGAAAAACCCTGCCATCTTCAACACCCTGATCGGCACCGAAATCCAGTTCAATCAAATCACCGGGAAGAGCGGTTAGATGTCTGGCTGCACCCTGTTCTTCAGCATTTGTGGAAAGAACATATCCAAGAGGGGTCAGCTGTTCGTAGCTGATCAATCCAGCTGACTCTCTCTGAATCCGTGAAAGAATAGGCTCGCTGGATCTGATCACCACAGCACCGGCAGGAACCTGCGTTACATAACTGCTTGATCCAGGAACAGAAACTTCTTCCGCAACATCCGGAATCTGAAGAACCATACCGGGAACTAGGTACTCCGCACCCTGCAGATCAGGATTAGCTGCAAGAATATCAACCCACTTCTCCCACGTTCCGTAAAAGTGCAGTGAAATATCGGAAAGGGTATCTCCGTAACCAACAACATACTCGCCTGCCACTGAAACAGCTGCAAACAAGACAAACGCAAGTGTAACTATTCTCACCAGATCACCTCCAGCTCTCGCCGGAGAACAGCACACAGCTCATGCCGCTGCAGACAATCTCCGGCACAGTAGTCTCCAATATCATAACTTCATAAATTCTAAACTAAGAGACACAGGTAGTCAACCTTTTGATTTTACCTGTCTGCAGGATAAAAAACTACAGCACCGGATCCGGTTCCGTTCGTACCGGCAGTAACTGTTACAGTGTAAACACCTCTGGACACAAGACTTCCCTCAAGAGGCACGTTTACCGCCAGCATCAGAACTCCTGATCCGGGAGATTCACCAACCCACGTGCTTCCCGCTGCAACTGACTGCTCCGTTTCACCTGCCCGAAACACAAGTTGACCCGAGGTTGCTCCTGGAACCAGAGAAACAGAAGAAGAAAACTTCTCCTGCCCCTGGGGCGTGGCTGTACCTGTCTCGGTAACAACTGTTCCTGTGCTGTGAAGCGAGAACATCACCCCCTCCTGCAATTCAATTCCTGTATTCAACCATCCATCGGCTGCATCCACGAAAAATGTTTCATTGTGAACAGCAGGGTCTCCCCACACAATAATGTAAACAGAGTCAACCGGGACCGAGTTCGCTCCTGAAACAACAACTCCGTCAGAGACCTCTATAGCACCGGTAAATGTAGAACCGTCTTTACACCAGACCCGTGCTTCAGACGGTACATCTACGGTTACTCCGGAAACCACGGCCTTGCCTGAAATAATACTTTGAAGCTGCCCGGTTACCACCGTTCCATCTGATGCTGTAAGAACACCAACCGGCTTTCCCCCGCAAGATACCGCAACAAGAAAAGATGACAAAATCACCGAACTTATAAGTATAATCCGCAATCTAGTTACCTCGAATAATCAAGTGTTCCATTGCCTGACCTATTTCAGAAACAGGCACAAATTCCATGGCCTTCCTCTGCACTTCCGGTACCTCTTCCAGATCTCTCATGTTTTCAACAGGAAGAAGAACCTTTTGTATCCCGGCTGCAAGAGCTCCCAGAACTTTCTCCTTGATTCCCCCCACAGGAAGAACCGTACCGCGAAGTGTGATTTCACCTGTAACTGCAACTTTGTTTCGAACAGGCTCTCCGCACAGCGCACTGAGAACCGAAGCGGTTATTGCAACTCCGGCAGACGGTCCGTCTTTGGGAGTGGCTCCTGCAGGAACATGAATGTGTATGTCAAACTCTGACGGATCCTTGCAGTTGTCTCTTCTGTTTGATCTGATCCAGCTCAGTGCTGCCTGCGCAGATTCCTTCATAACATCACCAAGCTGGCCAGTAAGAATAAGCTTTCCACTCCCCGGAAGAAGAAGAGTTTCTATCATAAGGATTTCACCACCCACGGCTGTCCACGCCAGACCGGTGGCAACACCCACACTGGGCTCCGGAAGCCTCGACTCTCTTGTAAACTTCCACGATCCAAGGTATTCGGGTACGGTTTTTTCTGTAACCGTTGTCATGGTAGTGTTGCCGCTGGCTACTTTCACAGCGCACTTTCGGCACACGGCACCTATTGAACGCTCGAGCTCCCGCACTCCTGCCTCCCGGGTGTAACGCTTGATAATGCAGCGAATACCGCTCTGTGTGAAGCGTACAAGTTTCCCGGACAGACCTGTTCTTTCAACCTGCCTCTTAACAAGGTACCTCCTGGCTATCTGGTACTTGTCGTCCTCTGTGTATCCGGGAATACGGATGATTTCCATTCTGTCAAGAAGGGGGCCGGGAATTGTTTCCAGTGTGTTTGCGGTGGTAATAAACTTAACGGCGCTGAGATCAAATGGAGTGTTCAGGTAGTTATCTCTGAATGAATAGTTCTGCTCTGGGTCAAGTACCTCAAGCAGGGCTGATGTAGGGTCTCCCCTGTAATCCCTTCCCAGCTTGTCTATCTCATCAAGCATAAACACCGGATTTGACGATCCAGCTTCCTTGAGACCCTGTATTATCCGCCCTGGCATTGCTCCTATATAGGTTTTCCGGTGCCCTCTTATCTCTGCTTCATCATGCACTCCGCCGAGGCTAAGCCGGATAAACTTCCTTCCAAGAGCCCTGGCAATAGACCTGCCCATACTGGTTTTACCAACTCCCGGAGGCCCGACAAAGCAGATAACAGGAGCCTTGCCTTTCGGATTAAGTTTACGGACGGCAAGAAACTCCAACACCCTGGCCTTTACATCTTTGAGATCGTAGTGGTCTGCGTTGAGTATTCTGTCTGCCTCGGCTATATCGATTCTATCCTGTGTTCTATCCATCCACGGCAGCTGCAGTATCCACTCGATATAACTTCTGGCAACCCCTGCCTCCGGTGAACCGGGATGAAGCTTGGAAAGCCTTTTCAGTTCTTCCCCGGCGGCATCTGCGGCGGACTGAGGCAGCTCCTTGTGTGCCAGTTTTTCAGTAAGCTCTACAACATCGGGGTTAACAGTTGAGCCACCAAGTTCCTTCTGAATAACCTTCATCTTCTCTTTGAGGTAGTACTCTTTCTGATCCTGCTCCATCTCCATTCTAACCTGGCCCTCGATGTGCTCGCGGAGTTTCAGCCTTTGAATCTCGTAGTTCATCATAGAGCGCAGCAGACGGAATCTTAGAACAATGCTGTTCTCCTCAAGAAAAGTCTGCTTTTTGAAAATGGGAGCCTCCAGCCCGCTTGCAGCTACAAAACCCAGTCTCTCCGGATCCCGCAACAGCGTAACAAGCTGCAGCTCATCGGGTATACCGGGGGTGAGCTCCATTATCTTTCGCAACTGCAATTCTATGGATCTGCGCCAGGCTTCAAGCTCATCAGGATCATCCGGGAATTCCGTATTCAACCTTTCAACCCTTGCACTGGGTATACCATCCACGTCAATTTCCTCGATGATTCTAAACCTGTAAAACCCTTTAAGCGTTACCCTTACCACATCTCCAGGAAACCTGTACAGCTTCCATATACCTGCTGCTGTTCCTACCCTGTAACGCTCACCGCCGGGAGACTCTGCAACAACACCTATAATTTTGTCTCCGCCTACGGCGTGATCAATCATGGCTATCATGTCCGGGTCAGTTACTGTCAGGGGCAATACGGTGTAGGGCATAAGAATACCCTGGCTGAACAGATGAATCGGTATGATCTCGGGAATATCTCCGCCGCCGGTCATGAGTTCTCCCTGGACTTCACAGGCACTACCACCCTGACAGGTTTCTGTCTTACCAGTTTTATACAGAGCACACCAGACTTAAGCTCGGCTGAAACATTGGATGTATCTACCCGGTAGGGAAGATGAATATCCCTCTGGAACCTGCCGGTCTGTATTTCCATGGCAAGTGCCGCAGTTCCCTGACTGATAGGTTTCCTGACCCCCCAGATTTTTACAACCAGAGGGGTTACCTCAAGTTCAATATCATCGCGGTGAACCCCGGGAATCTCAACAAAAACATCAAAGCCGTCTGAGGTTCCATACACATCGGCGTGTAGAATCCAGCTGTCTGAATCTCTGTACATCATTCTAATCCACATCAAAACGGACTTGAACCTGTGTAGTCAGCTCAATAGGTACACCGCCCTGGGTTGCAGGGTTGAAGACCCACTGGCTCACAGCAGCCCGCGCCGCTGCGCCGCACCCCAGCCCAAGTTCGTCGTTAACTATCGTAACGTCCTTCACAGAACCATCGGCTCCAACAAGTACATCCAGAGTTACATACCCGTGAACATCGCCCATATCACTGGCCAGACCTGGAACATCAGGGCCTACCTGGGAAATAGGGAACGGCGGTATTACCGGTTGTTCTTCCACTATTTCCTCTGGCTGTTCAGCCTGGGCAGGTGCAGCGGTGTACCTTACACTGGTATCTTCTCCTACCGTAATCGTTACGGTGGTAGTCTGATCTTCATAATCAGGATTTGTCAATTGAACGGTGTGTGAGCCCTCTTCAAGCTCAATTGGAGCCATGGGAGTCTGCCCCACAGCAACACCGTCTACAGTAACATCTGCCCATGGCTCGGGAGCGATAAGAAGCCTTCCTGTGGTAACTATCTCAACCGGTGAAACCGTCGCGCTGTATCCGCCTGCGTCAAGTGTGATGGTTCTGCTCCAGGTTTCGTAATTCTCTACATCCACCCGCAGAGTGTGCGTTCCAAACGGAAGAACCTCGCTGATTCTGCGAACTCCAGAACCCACCCTGTCGCCATCGATGGTAAACACGGCGGATCCCGGTATATCCCCTGCAAGGGCAAGGATAACCTGAGACTCTTCCTGAGACAAAAGAGCCAGTGAAATCTGAAGGGGTTCCTGTGAATAGTCTACCAGAATAGATTCCGGAACAGAATTGTAACCCTCAAGCATTGCCTGGAAAACATGCATACCTGTAACAAGGCTTACCGTGTTTTCGGCTTCCTCGCCGTCTACAAGCCAGATAACGCCTGCCGCATCATCAGCTCCGGAAGCCTGCATAACAACCTCTACCGTGTTTGTGCCCAGCGAGTCTAGGGTTATGGAAAGTGTCGCCTCCTCGCCGCTCTCGAAAGATACATCTTCGCTGTAGGTTTCAAACCCTGAAGAACGCACCTCAATGGTTCTGACACCCTCTGCAGAACCATCCACAACGAACGAACCGTTGGGAAGAGTACTTACTGCCTCGCCGTCAACCGTTACAGAAAAGTCATCAACACCGCTTACACTGTATGTAACTGCGTACGGCTGAAAAACAGCCACCTGCTGTGTAGCGTCTTCCTCCTGGGGAACTTTATCGAATGGCTTAACAACCACAAATACAACCACGGCAAGAGCAACAAGAACAGCCACAAGAATAAGCGCCACCGGTTTCTTCTTCCGCTGCTTTTCAGGTTTACCGGTCTTTGCTGAAGGAACCGCAGCAACTCTGCCTGCAGATTTCTTTCCAGAGAGCTTCTCCAGTCTGCCAAGAAGCTCTTTTATGGTGGTATTGCCTGGATAGGATTTTCCAGCTGCTCTTGCTTCCTCCAGAGCCCCTGCAAGGTCACTTCTGGAAATCTTTCCACGGATGGAGATAATCGCAGCCTCCTCTGGAGAAGTTTTCTGCTTATCGGGAACTTCTTCTGCGGGAACTTCTTCATCCTCGGTAAAATCTACCAGATCGTCATCTTCAAGATCTTCGATCTCCTCTACTGGCAGATCTGCGACAGGTGTAAAGGCTTCAAGCTTATCGAGCAGATCAGATAAAACCGGAGCCATCGGCCATATGGCAAAAATAGCCCGTGCATTCTTAACTGCAGCAGCAAGATCTGATTCGTGAAGCCTTGCCAGGGCAAGATCGTACAGATTGTCTGTTTTTATCTGCCTTCTTACGGTAATTATTTTCCTTTTAACAAGCTTGTTGTCTGGATCGTGCCGTCTGGCACGTTCAAGCTCCTGAAGAGCCCGTACTTCATCCCCCTGCCTGAATGCCTCTTCTGACCGGGCTATACACTCTTCAACAAAATCCCCGGAACTGACTGACTTGCCTGTTTTGTGCGTGCGGGAATCTCTGGTCTTTCTAAAGTTGCGCATAGCAGCAACTTCCCGCTCTATCTCTGAAATTCTCTTTTTAACGGCCCTGTTTCCGGAGTCGATATCGAGAACTTTGTGTAATTCTGTAAGCGCTTTTTGTCTTTCGCCTTTCT
>CAZRXU010000071.1:0-13744 GCA_964604135.1 uncultured bacterium
CTGTCTCTCTCTGACTCGTACTGTTCAGATACATCTTCCCCGGTACGGAAAGTATCGTAGAAATCGGTGCCTGATCCGTACTCGTCCATAAGCTGCCGGTACATGGAAATTGCAATGTCTATGTCTTGAGCCCCCAGAGCACAGTTTGCCATTGCAAGTTCAAACTCACTGTACAGCTCCGAACCAGGTAATTCCTCGGTAACTCTTTCTGCAAGGTTGTAGGCATCCTGATACTCTTCCTGACGCATATACGTCCATGTGAGACCAAGCATGGCAACATCGTAGTATGCACTGAACGGAGATACCTTCATGTATTCGTCTGCAGCCTGCTCAAGCTGGCCTTGATCAACATATATCTGCGCAATGGCTATTCTGGCCCTGTCGGCAATACCGGTTTCATCCCTTCCAGTCTGATCTATCACCTTCTGAAGTTCGGTGACGGCTGCCTGGTTGTTTCCCTCTGCCACATAGGTAACCGCTATAAGGTAATCGGCAAGGGCAGAATTATCCCCGGATCCGGTAACCTGCTGTAGTATCGCCCTGGAAGCACTGAATTCCCCCATGTGGTACATGGCCAGCCCACCTACAATTGTGGCTATGTCCAGGTATTCAAAACCGGGAGACGATGTATTAAGTGTCTGGAAGTATTCTACAGTGGTCTCGTAATCCTGAAGCTCAAAGTAAATAAGCTCCAGACGGAAAAGAGCAGCATCGTAGTAGTCAGACTCGGGAAAATTCTCGACAACCGATAAAAAAGCATCACGCGCCCACACAATGGAGCCACTGGTGTAAAGCTCTTCTCCTAGTTCAAAAGCAGACTGGGCGCTGAAAAGGATGGAACGCTGCCTTCGAAGCTGTATTAGCTCAGCCTCTATCCTTGCAAGCCTCTCCTCCTCGCGGACGATCTGACTTTCAAGATTCTCCAGCTCTTCCTGCGCTCTGAGGAGAACATCACTTATCTCTTCCTCGTTAGCAGCACTCTCTGGGAGATACTGTGCCGCAACCGGTGCAGCCAGACTCAGCACAACAAGAACAGTAATCAGCGATCGAACGTAGAAAGACATGCGAAACCTACCTGGACTCGTCTAGCAGATCGCGCAGCCTCTGAAGCTCTGACTCAGCAGCTCTGCGCCTGGCCTCAAGCTCGTCAAGCCTTGTTCGTGCTCTCTCTATGCGCTGCTGTTCCCTCTCGAGTTCAAGCCGGCCAACACCGAACAATGGACCGAATCTTGACGAAATAGCAATGGTTATCTTCGAATTCTGCATGACATCCTGCTTGTTCTGGTTCTCTGGAGCAAACACCATCTGCTCCAGTTCAGCCCAGGCAAGACGAAGATTAACGTGCTTTCCTACAGCGTAAGACATACCCAGATTAAAATCTCTTCCGTCCATTTCAAAAGCCACGGAAAGGTCTTCCCCTGCTTTCCAGACCATTGATCCGAAAAGCCCGTTTGCAATGGAACTGCCAATACCCAGAGCTCCACCGTCTACTACACCTACGAAGCGGCCTATGCCAATACCAAGATTGAGCGTAACAGGTACACCGATGAGATAGCGCATATCTTTCGAAGCAACCCCGTAAACAGACCAGTTCTGTGCGTGGTTGTAATTGTACATGCCGTCCTGATCCCATAAACTTCGCACGCTTCCGGTAGAATCCGGTGCCCCGGCAGGGCCTGAGAAACAATCAACATGCTCGGAGCCAATACCGTTTTGAAGCCCCAGAGAGAACGCCGGTACAGCAATACCCTCTTTCAGTACTGCCACCTTCGCGTTAAGAACCATACCGCCATCTGCCAGATAGGCACCGCCTATCTGCCCGTAGCTGAGAATTCCGAAATTAAAGTAACCTGTCAGTTTGATATCACTGTCGGAGACACTGATAGAGTCTTCAAAGGAAAATGCGCTCGCGGCAATCCCCACCTCTACCTCCGTGTGCTCAAGAACATAAGCATCAGGGGCGTTTACCACTCCACCATACGCATACGGGAGGGAACCAGCAACCACTGTAAAAGCTAATACAAGCACGATACAGGCTGTAAAGCGCATACGATCCTCCAGACCCAATAAAAAAGCCGTAAGTTGTCATCTGCAACAATACACTTAATATCTAACGACCTTGCACCACAGTCAAGCGTTACCGGCACAGCATAGTCACATATATATATATTAGCTGTTGACCTCAAAGAGGTATACGGCTATTTTCCGTTTCAATGATTCATATGCCCTTTTTATCTGTTTGGAGGTTGACCTTGTGAACGCCTTGTCACTGACGCTTCTCGCTGTCTCCGGCATTTTGCCTTCGTGGGAACTTCACCTCGATGCGACCCCCAGGGGCGACGCGCAGCTTATCAGCAGAAGCAATTCGGAACAGGTACTGTTTATTCCAATGGGAAACGCAGGGCTGGGTGCCTGGGGGCCTGGCGGGGTTCAATTGCCGGGTTTTCCCGTTTCCAACGGCGTAGGTGTTATCTGGAGGCCTGCCGCCGTTCCGGGCTCTACCGGAGAGACCCTTATTGCGTACGCAGACAACGACGGATATGTCCACCTGATCGACTTTCAAGCCAACGAAATCTTCGGATGGCCGGTAAGCAGCAACAGCAGTATTATCACAAGCCTTACCGTACTTGACCTTGATGACGACGGTGAGTTTGAAATAGCATACGGAACAGGTGACGGTATGGTTCACCTTCTCAACCTGCATGGCGAGAACATCCAGGGCTTCCCGGTAGACCTTCAGTCGCAGCTGCAGTTCCAGCCAACCATGATCAGTCTTGGTGGAGGTTTTCACAACGGCCTTATATGTGCCACCAACAACAGCAGAATAACAATATTGGGCTGGGACGGAGTTGACCTGCCAGGGTGGCCTGTACTAACGGGATTTCCCGCTGGTACTGTTCCGGTTTCAGGAGATGTTAACGGTGACGGGCAATCCGATGTTGTCTTTGCCAGTCAGGACGGTAAGGTTCACCTGTTCAACCTTCTGGGAGAGGAACAGGAAGGGTGGCCTTTCTACATGGACGACAGGCCTGTTGCAGGTACAACTGCTATAGGCATGCTGAACTTCGACCTTCAACTGCCTCAAATAGCCGTTGCGTCCATAGACAGTACCGTTTATCTGCTCAATGGAGATGGCTCTCTTGCCGGCACATGGAAATGGCCGAACCACACAGATTCAAGACCGTGCCAGCCAATTATCGTGGGAACTGCCGATGGCCCTTCAGTGGTAACAACATCGAACAATGGAACGGTGTACGCGTGGGACAGTTCTGGGCGCCGGGCAAACGGTTACCCCTTCGACCACCCAGGCGGATTGTTCTTCCCTCCGGTGGCAGGAGACATGAATGGAGACGGTACCATGGAACTGATCGTTACAGGTGCAGGAGGTGTTGTATCGGCTTACCCCCTGGTAACCCACGTTTCAACAAAGTGCATGTGGCCTCTGCCTCTTGGAAATCAGTTCAATTCAGGATGTTACGGCCACAACTTTCTACCTGTAGCTGAAGTGCAGAAGCTTACAGGTGAGTTCAGCGGTTCCGTATCTATCAACTACACCATTACAAACCCCGACTGGACCGGCATTTCAGTCAGCTACTCGAAGGATGCCGGCTACACCTGGGTTGAAACAGGCAACTACGACGAACGGGCGGGAGCAGTTACCTGGCATTCCAACCTGGATATGCCTTCTGAGGATCAGGGAAGGTGTCTGCTTAGAATTACCCCTTACACGGAATTCGGACCAGGTGAAAGCGGTACCTCAGGGCTTCTACATATAGATAATAACAGGCCACCCGAGATACTTCTAGAGCCACCTGTTCAGATAGATGACTCTAGGTACAGTCTTGGCTACACAGTTGAAGATCGTGAAGGTGATACGGTTCAGTTGCAGGCACAGTTTTCAGTTGACAACGGAAACAGCTGGCAGACCATGCATCTAAGCGGTAACAGCATTGAAATAGAGCCCTGGTTTTACGGAGAACCGGTAACATGGAATGCAGTGCGTGACATCGGCCACGCCGACATAGACAATATCAAAGTTCGTATAAGAGCTGCAGATGCTGACCCCGGCCCGTGGTACTTTGTCGATGGCCTTCACATAGACACCGACCGTCTGCCCAGTGCCCAGATCATCGCCCCTACCACAGAGGTACACGGGAAAATCACATTCGGTGTCAGGCTCAGCGACCCAGAGCAGAACCGTCTGGATATAGCCTACCAATACAGCACAGACGGGGGCAATGTCTGGCATCCTGCTACTGTTATTGAAGCAGAGCAGGCTGGTGCCGGCAGGTACGATTTTGAAATAGACTGGGAGTCGGCAACAGATCTTCCGGGATTCGATGGCAACCAGGTAAGGCTCCAGGCGCTTCCGTCTGACCAGAGCACCGGAATAGCTGTTCCCTCTGCTCCTTTCCACCTGGACAACAATACACCTCCCACAACTTCGATCATTTCGCCGTCTGTGTACGATGTTTTCAGAGGTGTGGTTCCTGTAAACTTCTCCTTGACAGATGTTGAAGGCGACAACATCCTGATGACCCTGGAGTACAGGCTTCATGGTTCAGAAGACACCTGGCACATGGCACAGGGGCTTGTCAGCAAAGGGCCTTTCGGTCTTTCACGCTACAACACTATGCTCAACTGGAACAGTTCAGTGGACCTTCCCGGGGTTTCCAGACTGGATGTAGACATCCGCCTGGTTGCCATAGACAAAGACTCTGTTCGATCAGAAGAGGTAGGCCCCATCACACTGGAAAACACAAACATCCCGGTAATAATCAGAGCTACAACGGCCAACAACGATGCCCGGGAAAAAACAGTGGATATCTCTTTCGAGATCGGAGACCGTGACGACAGAACAATTGATCTTGCAATTGACTACAGCACCGACAACGGTGAAACCTGGCGTCAGGCCACTGTATCCGGGAGCGCAATGTCTCTGACTCCTCCTTTTTACAGCAACACATTCACCTGGCACTACGGTACAGACATCATGGGTTCAAGGGGCATTGTTGTTTTGCGTATAACCCCGGTTTATCAGGGAACCAAGCTTGGGCGGCCAAGGTTCATAGAGCAGGCTTTCCGGTAACCTCTTCCCACCTTGATTTGCCGCAGGTCATTCTGAATGATTTTGGAGCCTTTTGCTTCACCAGGTCAATCATTTGTGACGCGATTCCTCTTATGTCCCACTGGGCATGTGCATCTTCCCGAAGCCTGATAAAATGGTTGAATTCCCTGCCGTTTACAGATAACCTGACCTGTCGCCTGTGAGCATTGGTAAGAAGGTACTCACCGATTCTTCCATAACCTGACGCCACAGATGATGCTTTCCTGCACTCTGATCTGAACAGCTCTCCCAGCCCGGCTTTTCCGATGTTGGAAGGAACAGTAACACCAAGTGAAGAATCGTAAGCCGAAACAAGCTGGGTGGTCATTCTGTGTCTCTTCAACTGCGCATAAGCAGTGGCGGACAAGGTAATTCTAAAGTCAGCCCTGAACAGTTCCCAGAACCGGGGCAGCGCATCATGTATTCCCAGATGGCTGTAGATTCTGTTAAAATCCGGCTCACCGTACAATTCCGTAAGCCAGTCTGCGATCCGTTCGTCTGAGTCACAACCGAGAAGCTCGACATCGGCAGAACCAGAAACAGTCACGGAATGAATATGAGCAATTCTGTCCATCTCTGATGGCTCTGTGAACAGCATAAGGGAGGGGGCAACAGGAAGAACTGCCTTGTAAAGGGATTCAGCAATATCCCTTACTTCGGAAAGAGGGTGTGCTCTCAGCCTTCTGATCATGTGCTCAAGTTCCCTGGCATTAACGGTAACACCCATCTGGGTAGTAGCCGCAAGTGGAAGAACATACCTGGCATCTTCCCTGGCTTCTGTTTTCGAGAGCCCGGCTTCAAGCAGACCAGACAGGATCGTCCCGTAACAACCGAACAGATCCTTCACAACAGGTGAATGCTTCTGGAGTTCACCGGGTAGAAACCAATCTTCACCGATGCGTATGTACCTCTGTGATTTTTCCATGAAACTAATAAGTCTGAAAGACTGAACAGCCTCGGCGGCAAGCCTGGAAACATCAAGAATGTCGAAGTTGAATACCGCATGCTCGGCAATGGATCCGTGTCCGTACTTGTAGACGATGGTTTTGTTTGACTTCCTGGCCTTGTCTACCTCTAACGCTGCCTGCCTGCGAAGCTCTGTTATAGGGGCAGGATCACGGCTGATTCTTGCATACGCTGCAGAAATGGTTTCAGGTGTGTCGGAACCGTTCTCGGTATCGGTGTTGTATCCGGCAAGAATAACCTTCACTTGTGTCTCCTCAGTGTTTACCTGCTGCAAGGGCAGCAACGGGATTTTCGTACGGAAGCCTTGTGTGCATAAAATAATGAAGGGAGGCTACCGGGTCATCGGTTTTCAGCGCACGGCGAATAACTGCCAGAGACCGATAAAGATCACGGGCAACTGGAAGCAGCTCCCAGCCGCCTTCCAGATGGGGAATTGATTCAACAAAGGATGACATCACAGGAACAGCCCGGTTTAACCATTTCAACGCATCTTCAGGGTCATCACCGCTTACAGCACCAGAAAGCCGGGCAAGAATCTCTCCTCCTGTTTCACCGGTTTTCCACGGAAGGTAGTGGAATTCCTGCATAATTTCCCAGGCTTCCCTGTGATCGCCCAGAAGCTCAGGCCAGTGCCTTTCACAACCCAGAGCTGCCTTCAACTCCATTACACTGTGCAGAGCGGCTGGAAAGATCTCGGAGGGATTGATAAACCAGGAATATCCCTCAGGTACTCTGTTGTTAAGCCCCGCCAGGTAAATTCTTCTGAGGCAGTAATCTGTGGCAAGAATGTTGTCCCACACCACTGGTTTTCCACCGAGAAGTTCTTCTGCAAGGAGAAGATCCGATATTTTTTCAGAAACAACCATGGGACCTGTCCAGAATGAACTCCACTCTGCTGGGATCATCTCCCGCCACACCTTGAGATACTCATCTGCGTGGGGAAATCTCTCCAGAAATTCTCCGCAGTAAACAGACGGGCACAGCACAACAGGAAGAGCAGTTCCCTCAAGAGCCCGGATGGCAAAATCAAGCTGCTTCTCCGCCAGTTTTCCAGCAGATTCGTCTGGAACATCATCGAACAGGATGGACAGTCCGCCTGCACCGGAATCTTCAGCAAGAAGAAGCTTGCTACGCGCGGAATCCCATTGACTGCTCTGAAACTTCCAGGGACTGATAGAGAAGAAGAACTTCGTTTTTCCACCCATGCAGCTCTCTAGAGACTTCCATTCCTGCCGAGAGTAGGGCTCCATCCACCTGAGTCTGTGCATGGGATCGTCTTTGGGAGCATAGAAATAGGCAGAATTTTCAACACTGGACAGTTCATCAAGAAGCACTTTTCTCTGCTTCTCCGTAAACGGTTTTCCGTAGTAACCTTCCACAATTCCGTGGTACACTTGTCCTCCCTGATTGTTATGTTACATGCACTGTACCGGTGGTCGCCCTCTTAGGCAAGAATACAAAAAAAACAGGAGTACTCAAATGGCTAAACGCATTGTTGAATGTGTACCGAATATTTCCGATGGCAGAAACAAAGAGGTGATTGATGCAGTTGTTAAAGCAGCTTCATCTGTAAAGGGAGCAGCGGTGCTGGATGTTGACCCCGGTGCTGCAACCAACAGAACTGTAATCACCATTGCCGGGGAACCGGATTCAGTTCTGCAGGCAGCGTTCAATGTAATACAGAGCGCCGGTGAGTTGATCGACATGAGAACCCAGACAGGGTCACACCCCCGTCACGGAGCCACCGATGTGTGCCCGTTTGTTCCGGTGAGCGGAATAACAATGGAAGAGTGTGCAGACCTTGCCCGCAGGCTCGGCAAAAGAGTTGGGGAAGAACTGGGTATTCCGGTTTACCTGTACGAATACGCCGCATCAAAGCCGGAGTGGGCAAAGCTTCCGAACATCCGCGAAGGAGAGTACGAAGCACTTCCGAGCAAGCTGGGGAAAAAAGAATGGAAGCCTGATTTCGGGCCAAACCAGTGGAACGATGCCACTGCAAAAACAGGTGTGTGCACCATAGGTGCAAGAAACTTCCTCATCGCCTACAATGTGAACCTCAACACAACTGACACATCCATGGCAAAGGAAATTGCCCTGAACATCCGCGACACCGGAAGAACAAAGAGAACCAGCCAGTGGAAATTCGCGCGGGATGACAACGGAAAAAAAGTAACACAGCAGGGACGCCTTAACAACTGCAAAGCTTTCGGCTGGTTCATCGAGGAATACAACACGGCACAGGTTACGATGAACCTTACCGATATCTCGGTAACCCCTCTTCACACAGGGTTTGAAGTAACGAAAGAAGAGGCCGAGAAACTTGGCCTTCGGGTAACCGGAAGCGAAGTTGTAGGCCTGGTTCCCCTCAGTGCCATGGTAAGTGCCGGTAAATACTACCTTGAAATGCAGAACCGGGCACTTATGAACATAGGAAAGCAGGCAAAATCTGTGGGAGCTCCCGAGCGGGAACTTGTAAACATCGCCATCCGTTCCATGGGTCTCAGTGACGTGGCAGAATTTGACCCCGACAAGAAGATCATTGAATACATGATTGCAGACAAATCGGTTAACCTCTCCGGTATGACATGCCGGGCTTTCTGCGATGAACTGTCCATAGACAGCCCAGCTCCAGGCGGTGGAAGCGCTGCAGCTCTTATGGGCGCTGTGGGTTCGGCTCTTAACAGCATGGTTGCAAACCTTACGGTTAAGAACAGAAAATTCAAATCCAGCTGGGAAGAGATGCTTGAGCTGGCTCCTGAAGCCCAGAACATCAAAGAGTTTCTTGTAAACGCGATTGATGAAGACACCAGAGCATTCAATGTATGGATGGATACCATAAGGGCCAAAGGTGATGTTCAAGCTGCTGTGATTGGCGCAGTCGAAGTACCCCTGAGTGTTCTTTCGAAGGCCCCAATGATAGCAGAGATGGCACTTGCTCTGGTTGAGAGGGGAATGCAGACAAGCCTCTCCGACGCAGGAGTTGCAGCAGCAGCCGCTGTGGCCAGTGCAACAGGCGCTTATTACAATGTGATGATCAACCTTCCTGAAATACAGGATCAGAACTACAAAGAGAAAATAACAAAAGAGGCAGATAAACTTCTTGAAAAAACACAGGAAGTTGCAGGAACAGTACACCGGAAGATAGCAGCAAAGCTAAAAAATGAAGGCTGAAACAACAATGCAAAGAACAAACTTTATTCCGGAAACCCTTCCATCTGAACTGAAGGAAGATCTTCAGCAACTCTGCCATCAGGCCAGGGGCAACATTCTGAAAATGACAAGCCTCGCAGCCAGCGGTCATCCAGGCGGTTCAATGAGCAGCCTCGAGATATTCGCACTACTGTGGAGCCAGGCGAATGTAGATCCGGCAAACCCGCTTATGAAAGGTCGTGACAGAATAGTTGTCAGCCACGGCCACACATCACCGGGTGTTTACAGCATTCTAGGCGCTCTGAAGTTCTTTGACCTTCACCAGGCACTGGTTTCCTTCAGGCTTGCGGGAAGTGACTTCGAAGGACACATAGAAAGACATCTTCCAGGTATAGAACTCACCAGCGGCAACCTGGGCCAGGGGCTCAGTGCTGCAATAGGCATGGGTATTGCCGACAAGAGCAACGGTGTAACAAACCACCTGTGGGTGGTAGCCGGTGACGGAGAAAATCAGAAGGGGCAGATCTCGGAAGCAAGAAGATTCGCATCCAAATACATGATGAACAACCTTACATACATCATCGACCTGAACCATCTTCAGATCTCCGGCGACACTGCGGACATAATGCCTGTAAACCTGAGAGCAGAGTTTGAGGCTTCCAACTGGGAAGTGGTATCAGTAGACGGCCACGATCTCAGCGCACTGTACCAGGCAATGCGTCCAGAGGGACAGAACAGACCCAGGCTTGTTCTCGCCTCCACAGTTATGGGAAAAGGTGTTTCGTTCATGGAGAACAAAGCCGGTTTTCACGGCAGAGCACTGAAGAAAGATGAGCTGAAGCAGGCTCTCACCGAACTGGGTGTGGAAGACAACATGGATATCCTGGCCCGGGAGAGAAAAAACTATCTCAAGAGCAAAAAGCAGAGCTTCAGAGAAGAACCGGTTTACAATCTGTTGAAAACCGGAGATGCAGTTACCTACGGCGCCGACCACACAGGAGACAACAGGAGTGCGTGGGGTCAGGCACTTGTAAGCCTGGCAGAGGCCAATCCCGAAAACCTTCCTCTGGTGTTCGACTGCGATCTTTCAGGAAGCGTAAAAACCGCGGAATTCGCAAAGAAATATCCTGGACACTTCTTTCAGACAGGTATAATGGAACACCACACGGCAACCATGGCAGGCAGTTCAACTCTGGCGAACAAAGTTGCATTCTGGAGTGATTTCGGTGTTTTTGCCGCAGATGAAACCTTCAACCAGCACAGGCTGAACGACATAAACCACACCAACCTGAAGGTAGTGGCAACCCATTGCGGACTGGATGTGGGCCCGGACGGCAAAACCCACCACTGCATAAAATATGTGGGGCTTATGCGTGCCCTGCCCAACTACCGCACCATAGTACCGGCAGACCCCAATCAAACAGACAGGGCAGTTCGTTACGCCGCGTCAAATCCCGGTAACTACTTCATTGCCATGGGCAGATCAAAACTGCATGTAATAACAAAACAAGACGGTACCCCATTCTTCGACAGTAACTACCAGTTCATCTACGGCGCAGCAGATCTTTTCCGCAGGGGTACTGATGTGGCCATTCTTGCCATGGGACCCACCTGCACCAATGCTGTACAGGCTTCAGAGCTGCTGGAAGCAGGCGGAGTATCAGCAGCGGTACTGGGTGTAAGCTGCCCCACAGAGTTGCCGAAAGATTTAATAGACAGCCTCATGAAATTCAAACACATCTTCACCGTGGAAGACCACGACACTGAAACAGGTCTGGGTGCTGGCATAGCCCTTGCCATGTCTGAAATAGGTGCTACTCCACCACTTACCAGAATTGGTGTGACCCACTACGGCGCGAGCGGGAACGCGCAGGATCTCTACACCCTTCAGGGGCTTCAACCGGAACAGATCGTGGAAACGGTGATAAACAAGCTGACCTGACAGGCAGAACTCTGCTGCCTGGTTGCAGAACGACTGGCAACGTTTTCGCATTCAGGCTATTCACTCCTGACAAAGATTGCCTATTTCCCGGCTTATCTTCCGACGAACAAAGTATGATTTCGATACCGGAGCGCCAAACCATTCAAGAAGAATATTGCATACGGATCATCAATAAACCCTTGTGATTCGGATTAACTGCTATTATCATCTCAAGACTACAGAGAAGGAAGAAAGGCAACAAAACCATAATCGGAATAAAGCTGACTTTTCAGGCAATAGGCTGCGGTGTCGCAGCAGCTTATTCTGGGTGTTCGGCACGGTTCTCCGGAACAACCGGCTGAATACAGAAATTCGAATCGGCGGCTGAGATGTCAGCACGAAGGATAATCGAAGAAGTGAGGGATAGCATTGACCGAGAATCTGCCGCAAAAGGGACAATTCCTGATTTACGAAACCCAGGACGGCCAGATCAAGATTGATGTCCGGCTGGAAGATGAAACCGTCTGGCTTACGCAACGCCTGCTGTCCGAACTGTTCCGGAAGGATATCAGAACCATAAGTGAGCATATAGCAAATATTTATAATGAAGGAGAATTGGTTCCGGAGGCAACTGTCCGGAAATTCCGGATAGTTCAAACCGAGGGGAAACGCCAGGTCTCCCGCATGGTGGATTTTTACAATCTGGACATGATCATTTCAGTGGGCTACCGGGTTAAAAGCCTTGTCGCTACCCGGTTCCGCATCTGGGCCACCCGGCGGCTGCGGGAGTACATCGTCAAGGGGTTTACGCTGGATGACGAGCGGTTGAAGAACCCGGATCAGCCTTTTGACTATTTCGAAGAGCTGCTGCACCGCATCCAGGACATCCGCACCTCAGAGCGGCGGTTCTACCAGAAGATCACCGATATATACGCCACCAGCATCGACTACGACCCCACTCTGCAGGTCAGCATTGATTTCTTCAAAACTGTGCAGAATAAAATGCACTGGGCCATCACCGGGCAGACCGCCGCCGAGATCATCCACCAGCGGGCCGATGCCGACAAACCCAACATGGGGTTGAGCAACTGGCGGGGAACCAGGGTGCGCAAACAGGATGTAACCATTGCCAAAAACTATCTGAATGAAGAAGAACTCCTGGCCTTGAACAACTTGGTTGAACAGTACCTGATCTTTGCCGAGGGCCAGGCCATGCGCCACATTCCCATGCACATGGCCGACTGGATCAAAAAACTCGATGCCTTCCTTAACCTTAACGACCGCGACATACTGACCCACGCTGGGCATATTTCCCACGAGATGGCCAAAAAACTGACTGAACAGGAATACGAAAAATACCATGCCCGCCGCATAGCGCAAAACGATACCGCTCTGTCTGATTTCGACAGAACCATACAGCAACTTGAAGCGGGAAAATACCGAAGAAGCCGCAAATTGCCCGCCCCAAAAAAGTAAGGAAAAGCAGAACGCGAAAGAAAGAGGGTGGCAAATGAAGTGGCGATCCTATCCTGCATACAAGCCCTCCGGCGTGGAGTGGCTGGGGAAGCAGGCATCAATACCGAGTGGGATGTGGAACTTGCCATCTTTCCAGTACAGGTCTGCCGGTTCATCGAGATCACGCAGCCGAAGCTCTGACAAATGTGCAACCTGCATGTAGCGGCTGGAGGGAATGATCGTCGGCGCGCTGGTGAAAGAACTCGACCTCAAATGTACCCTGCACATTCTGTGTCACGGTTTCAAGTTTTATGGCAGGGTTTTCTGGGTGGCCTACTTCAAACCGGCGCACAGACTCAACGAGGAAGTTCTGGTACTCTATTCTCAGGACCGGCTCTCCATCACGCGCCAGGTGCTATGCCATCCAGGAAAGCACGACACCGTTGACCTGCTTTTTGCGGTGAACGGACTACCGGTGGCGACCTGCGAGCTTAAAAATCCAGGCGCCAGCAATCCACCGCATGCCTGAAGTACTTGATGAAAAGGCGCAGGCTTTTCGCACACGTCCACTTCAGAATGGTCCCTGCAGATTCCTCTGGCAGGACGCAACCATGGTTCATATATTTTTTAAGAATATTTTGGATAACTAGTTAGTCGATGTTGCACAATTCCAGTCGAATCACCCGAACAAACAAGAATCACGGACAATAATTATAGACTAATGACTTATGGTGCGTTTGGAAGATAATTGTCGATCCCGAGGATCAATCGGTTAAGCTCACCCACAAGCACTTATGGCGGGTTCACACAAAACCTATAGTTCATCACCAGGAATTGGTTCACGATCCGCAACATCATGCAAGATAGCTTTCATTTTATTTATGTCTGCTCTTTTTGCCCTTTTCTCTAAATACTCTTCGGTCATGATTGCAGATATTTTCTCAGCAATTGCAGAAGATATTAACTGGTTGATGGATACACCTTCTGCTTTTGCTATCTCCCTAATGTGTCGATGTATTGATTCCGGTAATCTCAGGCTTAAAGCTCCCATTGTATTTCCTCCAGCAACTGCTTGGGACTTTGTACTCTTACTCCAAGCTGTTCAACTCCCTTGAAATCCTTTGTGTTGAAAGTTGTGATCGTAT
>CAZRXU010000072.1:0-13546 GCA_964604135.1 uncultured bacterium
ACTCCTTGTTTCTTGTCGGTATTATGTAAAGTTTCTTACTCCTTGTTTCTTGTCGGTATTATGTAAAGTTTCTTACTTTACATAATATCCATTATCGGACATTGTTTGTAATGGAAAAGCGGACCCTTTCGAGCCCGCTCCCCCTTAGTTTCCCGTTACCGCTGCCAGTCTTGCAATTTGGAACGATTCGAATACTGTTGTATCCTGCGCAAGTGCCAGCGCATTATTCAGAGCTTCCTGGCTTTCTGTGTATTTCCGCTGCTCGTAGAAAGTTCTTGAAAGTCCGAAAAGTGCTTCAGCATTTACCTGAGCATTCTCATCGCTGATAGATAAGAGCTCCTGGTAGGCCGATACTGCATTGGCAAGATCCTGTTCACTTCCACGATTTTCCAGAACGATTCCCATGTGAAGAAGCGCCGGGATCTTTATGGATTTGTCTGGATTTGCTGCAAGTACAGTTGAAAGAGTTGTGATAGCGGCATCGTAATTCCCACGAAAGATGTCTATCTTTGCAGCGAGGATTGCTGACTTTCTTGCCCAGTCATTCTGTGGATTTCCGTTCCAGGTCTGCATAGACAATGAATAGGCAGCGTCGAGAGCTTGAAATGCCTGTTCGGGCTGACTGCCAGCAGCAGAACTCAGAGCCTGCGTGTAAACCTGGCTTGCTGTGATGAAACCTGCCATTGCTTCATCTGAAGCAGCACTTCGTTTTGCGCCAAGATACTGCAACACCAGCACTAATACCAGCAGTACGGCAACTCCGGCAACAACCTCTTTGAAGTGAGTCTGAACGAAAATCACACCGGCTTCGAGCTTCTCTCCAATCGGATCCCGCTCGATTTCTTTCTTAGTAAGCTTTTTTCTGGTTCTGTGTGCCACCCGGTTCCTCCATCCTTTGAATTACTCTTGTATAAAATTGTTCTGCTTTCTTTTTCAAAATAACCTCTGTGTCAGCGTTTCTTATGACAAAGTGTGACCTGAATGCTTTTTCCTCCAGAGCAAGCTGGCTTTTCCACCTTCCGGAAACGGTCTCAGGTGAAACACAATCCCTGCGTACAAGTCTTGATGTAACACGTTCCAGCCGGTCAGTAACCGTAACAACATAATTCAGATACTTCTCAAGCCGAAGCTCGAATATAAGAGCTGCATCAAGAACAAAAACTCCTCTTATATCTTTCAACATACCGGCAGAGCCTATGACCCATCTTATCATTCTGGGATGCAGAATACTGTTTATGCCCTGAAGCACTTCCGGTACTGAGAAAGCCTTCTCCCTGAGCTCTTTTCTAACAGCTTCTGCCGACATGGAAGCCATACCGTCAATTGACAGTGTTTTCTCAAGAGCTTCTCTTACTGCTGTTTTTTCAAGAAAACAATGACCAACACCGTCCAAAGAGCAGACAGAAGCCCCCATCTGTTTCCAGACTTCGGCCACGGTAGAAGCACCAGTCCCGCTGCATCCTGTTACTCCCCAGAGCATTATCTCAAACTCCAGCAGATAGTGTCTTCAGAGAGAACCACTTCAACAAGCTCCCCTTCCGCTGCTCCATACGGCGCGTATACCGGAATATAGTTGTCTGTAAATCCTATGTTTCTTCCGCTTCTCTTTCTTCCCTCAACAAGCATTTCCCTTGTGCTGGAAAGGTTGTTTCTGCGAAATTCTGTTCTGGATATTTCAGAAACCATTCTGAGTTCCCTGGACCTGGTGGTTATCTTTTCAGTGTGCAGTGGTTTCATTGAAGAAGCCGGTGTGCCCGGTCTGGGTGAAAAAGGAAACACATGCAGGTAGTTTATCCTGTTGTCCTGTGCAAGCCGAAGACTCTGCTGATAATCCTCCTGTGTTTCCCCGGGAAAACCTGCAATGATATCGCTTCCAATGCATGCGCCCGGGAACAGAGTTGTAACTGCACTGAGAAGCTCTTCCTCCTCTTCCCTGTCGTAGCGTCTTCCCATTAGTTTCAGAACTCTATTGGAACCGCTTTGAAAAGGTATATGAAAGTGATTGCACAACCCGGGAAGTGCAAGTTTTTCAAGGGTTTTTACAGTCAGATACATAGGTTCAACTGAGCCCACTCTAAGCCTGAAACCGCCTATTTCCAGAAGTTCTTCAACAAGTTCCGGAAGACCGTACCCGTCTGTGTATAGTCCCCGGCCGTAATCGGCAATATCCACACCGGTAAGAGAAATTTCCCTGAACCCTGCCCTTACCATCTCTTCTGCCTGCTTTAGAACAAGCTCTTTCGGCTGACTTCTTGAACCACCTCTGGCCCGGGGAACGATACAGTAGGTACAGGAGTTGTTGCACCCGTCCTGAATTTTCAGAAAACCTCTTGTTCTTGAAGTTGTGAGCGGAGCTGAAGCAGGGAACAGACTGTTTTCCGGAATATTTTCATAAGAACCATCAGGGTATACAATCTCCGGAATCATGTGTTTTTCGGTGTTAGGTACCACAGTAACTCTGTCTGTATCCTTAAAATCTTCAGGTGCTACAGCTGCAACACAACCTGTTACAACTATCTCTTTCTCAGGAAACCTGGAAGCCCAGGATCTGACGATTCGTCGTGATCTTCCCTGACTTCTTGCTGTTACAGCACAGGTATTAACCACTATCAGATCTGCTTCTTCCGGTGTGGCAACCCTTCTTCCAGAAAGAACATCAACCAGTTCCTCCACAAGAGCTTCCGTTTCGAAAGAGTTCAGCCGACACCCCAGGGTGTAGCCGAACACTGCGGTGTTTTCCGGCAGGTTCATACTGACTATATGCCGTGGCGCAGGCTGCTGCGCCACGGCTTTTTCCTTTACTCGGAAGCTGGCTCTTCCTGAGCCTCAGGTTCCTGTTCCACTGCAGTTTCTGCGACTGCTTCAACAGTTTTCTCTTCAGCAACCGGGGTTTCTTCCGGTGCTGATTCTTCTGCTGCGATGTCTGTTTTCTCTTCTGAAGATTCCAGTTCAACCGGTTCTTCAACAACTTTTTCTACCTTGTCAGCAGGCCTGCCTTCCAGGGAGCTTCTGAACTCCTGAAGCTCTTCCATGGGACGACCATTGAAATAGCTTCTTACGCTGAGAACAATTCTGCGGCTTGAAGGTACAACCTCTATCACGCGGAGAGGAAGAATATCACCACTGCGGATAACCGCAGCAGGATTTTCAAGCTCTTCCCAACCAAGTTGACTGAGGGGAACAAAACCTTCGATTCCGTCTTCAAGATCAACAACAACTCCTCTGTCAAGAATCTGTGTAACGCTGCCTTTTACCTCAGTGGTCTCGGGGTAGCGCTCAGACATGGAGTCCCACGGATTTTCTTCGGTCTGCTTGAGCCCAAGAGAGATTCTGTGGTTTTCACGGTCGATACTGAGAACAACAACCTTCACCGGCTGGTTCTTCTGAACGATCTCGGAGGGGTGGCTGATTCTTCTAGTCCAGCTCATGTCTGAAATATGAATCAGACCATCTATGCCGTCTTCTATCTCAACGAATGCGCCAAAGTTGGTGAGATTGCGTACTTTTCCGTCAACAGAGGAACCTATGGGGTATCTCTCTTCAATGGAGTTCCAGGGGTTTTCCATGGTCTGCTTGAGACCGAGGGAAATCTTTCTTTCCTCTTCGTTAACGCTGAGAACAACTGCCTCTACTTCATCTCCAACTGTGAGAATCTTGGATGGATGACGGACATGCTTTGTCCAGGACATCTCAGAAATATGGATGAGGCCCTCCACTCCGGGCTCGATTTCAACGAAGGCACCGTAATCAGTGATTGAGGCAACCTTTCCAGTAACCATTGTTTCCGGGGAATAGCGTTCGGCAACACCTTCCCACGGGAACGGCTGAAGCTGCTTGAGACCAAGGGAAATACGCTCGCGTTCCTTGTCGAACTTGAGAACTTTTACATCGATCTCTTCACCTATCGTAAGAAGCTGAGACGGATGGCGTACCCTTCCCCAGCTCATATCTGTTATATGCAGAAGACCGTCGATGCCGCCCAGGTCTACAAAAGCGCCGAAATCCGTGATATTCTTCACGATACCCTTGCGTACCTGCTCTTCTTCAAGCTCTTTGATAAGGTTTTCTTTCAGCTCGCTTCTGGCCTCTTCAAGAACCTGTCTGCGGCTCACAACAATGTTGCGGCGGCGCTTATTGAGTTTGATTACCCTGAAATCAAGCTCTTCCCCGCAGAACTTCTCGAGGTTGGGAACCTGACGAAGGGCAACCTGAGAACCGGGAAGGAATGCATCAACACCCATGATTCTTACGGTAAGCCCGCCCTTGATGCGCTTTATAACCTTGCCCTTGAGGATGAGGTTGTCATCGTAAGCGACTTTGATGTCGTTCCAGACTGTGTGGAAGTGAGCCTTCTCTTTTGATACTGTAACCCTTCCGTCGGTGTCTTCAAGGCTCTCTACAAAGACATCTACCTTTGTTCCCTGCTGAGGAGGGTCTTCGTCACGGAACTCCTGAAGAGGAATAACACCCTCGCTCTTGTAGCCAAGATCGACGATAACCTCATTGTTCGCAGTTTTCAGGATGGTGCCTGAAATGATGGTTCCCACTTTTACTGTGAAGTTAGCAATTGTGCCTGCGTAGGCCGCCTCGAAATCGCTTCTTTCGCTGGCTGTGTAATCGTGACCTTCAATGGTCTCGATTTCTTCATCGGTTAAGCCGACAATAAACTCATTCTTCTCGCTCATTAACGATCCTTTCTGTTCTCCTGTTTGTTTCTATCTTTGATTTCCCTGACTTTTTCTAGAATGTATCTGGCAGAGTTTCCGGGGCCACCATGCTTGTGCTGTTCCTCAAGATCTTCCGGAGGTACAGGTTGCCCGAATATTACTTTGAATCTGGATTTGAATAACAGTGCGCTAAGCGGATCATCCATGCCCTCCATGAAGAAAGGCACAACAGGTGCTTCTGTGGCATGTGCTACGTATCCCACTCCTGGTTTTGCAGGAAGAAGTTTACCATTTTTACTTCTTGTCCCTTCTGGAAAAATAATAACTACCTCGCCATGGCTGACAAGATCTATCGCCGTGTTCAATGCACCTGAATTAACTGCAGATCTCCGGTTGATGGGGAATGCACCAAGTTTGTGCATGAACCACGAGAGAAACCGGGTTTTAAAAAGACTGGATTTGGCCATGAAGTACACAGCTCTTGGAACGGCTGCGGCAATAAAAGGCGGATCCCAGTTGGAGATGTGATTTCCTGCCATAATAACACCGCCATCTGGAATGTTTTTTCTGTTGACAACTTTCATTCTGAAGAATACCACAGCGATAGCCGTAATTATGGGTCTCAGAAGGATGTCTACGAGTATTGACCTTTTCATTTTCCGCTCAACTTCCTGAAATGCTCCAGAACGAAGTTGACCTGCTGTGTTACAGTCATGGCTGTTCCGTCAAGCCACAGTGCACCTGGAGGCAGTCGCAACGGGCTTTCCTTCCTGTTCCTGTCTCTGTAGTCTCTCTGAAACACAGAGTGAACCATACGATCCATGTCGCGGTAGCCAAGATCTTTCAGTCGGCGCAGAGCCCTTACAGCAATGTCTGCTACTATGTAGACTTTAAGAGTTGCATCAGGGAAAACAACTGTTCCCATATCTCTTCCCTCGGCAACGGTGTTGTGTTTTCTACCGAAAGCTTTCTGAAGAGAAACCATGTACTCTCTTACCTGACGATGAGCAGAGATGATACTCGCTGCTTCACCGACAGCCTGAGTTCTTATTTTTCCGGAGATGTCTTCTCCGTCAAGAAATACTCCTGTACTTGAAACTTCAATTGAATGCTGAAGGAGAACTGCAGAAGACGAACTGCCATCGTGGGGATCTGTGCCGGTAGCTGAAACTAGAAAAGCCGACGCTCGGTACATCGCGCCGGTGTCAAGATATTCAAAACCCAGTTTTGACGCTATCTGCTTCGCCGTTGTACTTTTGCCGGAAGCAGCAGGGCCATCTACAGCTATGATCTCAGGCAGTCAAATTCACATCCCCTCTTTCAGATTGGGCAAATATCCTCAATACAGGTTGTTTCGTCAAGGTCGTATTTGTGTTTACCTGTTCAGCCTCACTGCCTTGCACAGAGAATTGCTCTCCTCCAAAGACAGTTTGCGCCACTTTCCCCGCTGAAGACTTTCCAGACGAACAGAACCGAATCTCACCCTTTCAAGACCAATAAGCGGAATTCCAGAAAATTTGGAGAGCCTTCTAACCTCCCGATTCCTTCCGGTTGTCAGCACCACGCTGAGAGTTTTTGATCCGGTTTTTTCAACAGATACCGGCTTTGAGAATTCTCCGGGGGCTATGTAAACGCCCTTCCTCATTTTTTCGATTGCTTCTCTTACAGGAGTTTTTGCAAGAATCAGAATGTACTCCCTCTCTATTTTCCACCTTGGGTGGGTAAGCCTATAAACCAGTTCTCCATCGTTGCTCCACAGCAGAAGTCCGCCGGTTCTTATATCCAGACGTCCAACCGGAGCTGCCCCTCTGGGCATCCCTACAGACAGTTGAGAAACTGGTCTTGACGCTCTTTCGTTCATTGTGGTTTCGTAGCCTGACGGTTTGTTCATAACGGCTACAAACAAATCAGGAAGTGTTACAGCAGCTCCATCCCACAGCACCAGATCGCCCTGTGATATCTTCTCTGCTGGGTTTGTAACGAGCTTGCCGTTAACAGTAACCATTCCATTTCTGATTCCCTGATCGCAGCTTCTTCTACTCGCTATACCCGATCTGGCAACAAAGCGGTTCAATCTCATGCCGTCGGCTGCAGCAGCCGCCGTTTTTCTAGAGGATCTGGTCACTTTCTTCTCCTGACAGTTCTGAAGCCATCCGCTCTATGTCATCTGCAGAGAGCTTTAACAGGTTTTCCATTTCATCCATTCTGGGAAGGTGTTCAAGGTCACTGAGCCCGAAGTATTCCAGAAATCTGGAAGTCGTTCCGTAAAGAAGCGGCCTTCCTGGTGTTTCCTGCCTTCCCGTTATTTTTATCAAATCTCTTTCAAGGAGCGTTCGCATTGCGCTGTCGCTGTTAACACCTCGAACGGCCTCAATTTGAGCTCTGGTGGCAGGCTGCCTGTATGCGATTACCGCAAGTGTTTCCAGAGATGCTCTTGACAGTTTGCTGTGTCTTTTTCCTTCAAACAACTGTGCTACCATGTAGCCAAGATCGGGATCGGTTACAATTCTGTAACCACCGGCAAGCCTAGCTACAACAACCGCATGGCCCCCGGAGGCAAGTTCAGTTTCAATCCGCTGTACTGCCTGCTCTGCAGATTCTGTACCGCAGCCGGTCAATTCGCAGATTCTTTCAAGTGTTACAGGAGACTCTGAGGCGACAAGAAGAGCTTCCACCTGCCTGGCCAGCTGATCAAGCATTTATTTCCACCTTTTCTCATTTCGTTTTATTGTTATTTCAGCAAATGGATATCTCTGTTCCGTGGTTAGCCAGCCCCGTTTCACAAGCTCGAGGATGGTAACAAAAAAGGAAACGATCACTGCCTGATCGGGATTCTCCCCAACAGCATCTATAAATTTTCTTTTCTTTTTTGCTGAAAGCACCCTGTCGAGAACAGCAACACATTCTGTAAGGGAAAGCAGAGGCTTTCGAATTCTATGCTCTGGAGGAGGGGTATTCTTTTCGCTCATGAGTTCAATAGCAAGAAGCAGATCGAGAAGAGAGGTTTGCCCATGATCAACCTCTGTAAGACTTTCCTGATATCTTGCCCTCTCTCCCGGGGGAGTGAAAACATCCCGCCAGATCGACTCACTCTCACGGAGTTCTGAAGCTACTTCTTTGAATGCCCTGTACAGAACAAGATGCCTCATAAGAGAATCCATAGGGTCTTCGGATTCTTCCATTATTGCTCTCTCTACTGGAAGAAGCAGACGGCTCTTCATTCTGGTAAGAGTAGCTGCCATAACCAGATATTCTCCGGCAATATCAAGATTTAGTTCTTCAGCTTTCCTGATATACTCCAGGTACTGATCGGCGACTTCGGCTACATGTATCGTGGTGACATCGAGTTCATCTCTTCTTATTAAAAAAAGCAGAAGGTCAAGCGGTCCTTCAAAATCCTGTATGTCTATACGGCAGGCTGTCTGCAGGTCAGCAGACATAGCCGAACTCAAGCAGGTCTGTTTTGTTCTCCGGCCATGCCTCTCGAACTTTAACCCACAGATCCAGTCTGCAATCTTCCCCGGTGAATTCACCTATGGCATCGAGAGACAGCCTGTTTATTCTGTCAAGTGTTTGACCTTTGCGCCCGATTAGCATACCTTTTGATGAGGCGCGTGACACAATGAGATTTGCCCTGACGTAAAGTCTGCCGTCGCGCTGAGAAGTTTCCTCGACCTGAACTGCGGTTTCCCCTGCTACATCAAGAGGCAGTATACTGAACAACTGCGTACGGATCTGCTCTGATATGAGAAAACGCTTTGAGTTGAGCGTGTTGATACTTCTGGGAAACAGCCTGTTCCTCATGGGAATGTTCTGCAGTACCGCATTTTTGAGCTTGTCAATTCCAAAATTCAGCGGAGGTGTAACCGGAACTATGTCGGTAAACCTGTTTGTGTGTCTTGCCCTTGATACATATGCAGCCCGGTGCTTCGAATGAACAAAGTCACTTCTACCCAGAGCGAGCACAACAGGTTTCTTCCTGGCTCGGTGAAGAAATTGCTTAACAACAGGATTTTCAAGTTCACGGTCAAAATGCTTTATATCCACAACAAGAACCACCACATCTACCCAGTCGATAATGGTCCAGTCGTAGCCACTCTCCAGCGGTGGTGTATCCACAAAACATATCTGAGCATTTCCCGGAGTGCAGATTGCGGTGATAGGCATTCTTGTTGAAGCAGGCTGCAGAGCAACAGGAGATATTCTTGTTTCCGTTAGGGCATTCAGGAGACTGGATTTCCCACTATTGCAAAGACCTGCCACCAGAGCGTACCCGCTGGGTATTATTCCACTTGGCATTATTCCTCTTCCGTTGTGCTCTCGGCAACGGGAACAGTTCCCGACACAGCTGTAAATACACCTGCGGAGTTGCCTGTGTACAGAACTCCTCCTGAAAGTATTGGCGGTGTTCCCGAATACGAACCAGTTTGTATTTCTTCAATAGCAAGACCTGTGTTCAGGCTGAGGAGATACAGTTTGCCATCATCGCAACTGGCATAAACTACGGTATCACAAACTGCCGGCGTAAGCGATACCCAGTTATCAAGCTGTGTTTCCCACAGAAGGGCTCCACCAGACGTTTCAAGACAGAACACCCTGCCATCGCAGGTTCCGGCAACTAGCAGAGAGTCTTTGTATACACCAGGCCTTGAAACAACAGTTCTGCCCTGAACACCATCGAGAGCGGTCTCCCATATTGTTTCTCCTGTTTGCAGGGAAAGGGCGAGAACCTTACCGGAGGAAAAACCAAGATAAACCGTACCGGACTCAATTGATGGAGCTGATGGTTGCGTTGAGAACCCCCGCGACCACAGGGTACTGCCGGAAATGTTCCAGGCACCTACAGCCCCTGATTCCGTTGAAAATACTGCTGTGCTGTCTGAAACCGCAGGCCCCAGCAGCAGACCGTCTATTGTGTCACTCCATACCAGGTCACCGGTTTCCCGGCTGAGAGCAGCCACAGAACCCATGGAATTACCAGCCAGAACAAGACTGTCGCAGAACACGCAGGCATCTGTGAATATGTGGTACCCAAGACCGGCTCTCCACTTCTCAGATCCTGTTTCCAGGTTAAGAGCATACATGTACCCGTCTTGTCCGCTGAAGTAAACGGTGGACGAATCAGCAGCAACACCACCGGACAAACCGCATGTAACAGCTCTTGACCATATCTGCTGACCTGTGGTTCGGTTGATTCCTCGAAGATTCTTGTCGTTTCCGGCAATAAATATCATGTTTCCAAGTATCGCTGGCGGGGAAAATAACTCTCTGCCTGTGGAAATGCTCCAGAGTGTGTCAAACGGGGAAACCACTGCAGGTGCCCATGCTGGGTTACCGTTTGAAGAACCGGAAGCCTGAAGCCACTGATCCGGCATCTCTTCTGCGGGAACAGGTTCAGCAGAATCGTCTGCTGGAACAGTTTGATTAACCTCAGTTTCCGAACCCTGCTGCAACACCTGCGAATCACCGGCGGTTAGAAAATAGATCAGAACAAGCACTGCAGAGAGAGTTCCGGCGATAAGAACAACATTTCGCCTCCGCTGCTTCGATGAATTCCCTGCAAATGTGGATACCATATCGGCCTCTTTCTCAGTAAATAAGTACAGGAGCATCAACGGGTAAAGCTCTGTAGATTGCTTCAAGATCAGCTGACCCCAGCCTGATACACCCGTGGCTTACATTCCGTCCTCTTCCCACCCCGTAGTGAAGAAGGATACCACCTCCCAGATCAAGTTTGTAATTGCCAAGAGCCCCGGGAACAGCCCTTACCCATACCCGTTCGCTGGAAGTCAGCGAATCGTTGTAGTAGACGATCTGCTCTTCCCACGACAGGCTGTCTGGAATAAGAATGTCTTCACCGGGCCTGGGCGGCCTTAGATCCTGTTCCAGCCAGTACCAGTCAGGCTTGAACCAGTAAGGATTTTCACCCTTTCTCACAACGTATCTTAATCCCTGTGGTGTGGTGAAGTTCCACGCGAGCCCGCTGTCGTTTTCTGTCCAGCCTTTGCCTGTGCCACAATATCCCGATCGTACCAGAAACCCCCCCCGTCTTAGATGAAATCTGTTCTGACCAGTGTCGATTATCAGATAGTAACCCGTGTAATTGCGAACCAGTTCAGCTTCATCAAGACGAACCTGAAGAGAGTCTGCCATATGCCGGAGAATTGGCAGGGAATCTTTTCTGGCAGCGAGATTTGCGCTTATTGCAGCCAGTGTATCTCTTTGCAGTGATACCTGTTCCACAGTAGCACTGTACTCGCTTACCATGTTCCTCATAAAATTAACTCTCTCATCCATACGGTACACAGTGGTTAAACTGAATGCCAGAGCAATGGTTAGAACAGAAATCAAAACAACAATGGGAATCTTCATTTTTCACTCCAATTAAATAACCGGGTCATCCACCAGACTTCGTCTGGTCTGCCACACGGCAGCACTGCCTCTGGTATCAAGATGAACAAAGGGCCCGTGGGACGTGATCCATCGGTACGCTGATGCTCCGCCTACGGCAACCTCTCCGGCGGCTTCAAGCGCTCTTGTAACATCAACAATAAATTCACCGTCATAAACATCTATTCGTTTGTTTCTATCGAGGTCATCAATAAGATTGTTGTCGGGCCATCCCTCAATCCAGAAATCTGCTGCCGCACCGTAAAGATGCAGACTGAAACCGGTATCGTTACCAATTGCCGCGTTGTACGCAGGTGTTCTGAAACCACTTATACAGTGTATACTTCTTGCCTCAGGATACAGCAGGGAAACCTGCTTAAAAACACATTCCAGCTTGTGAACAAGCCTGAGATCAAGAACCATGTACTGGGGCCACCCGCCCTCCGTGTGCCCTAGGAAATCCGAGAAGGTAAGATGTGTGGATATTCTGGCGTCAAATGTTTCAGGCCACAGTTCAATAAAGCCCCTGTCCGGAAGGTGATCTCTGGTATTGCCGTCTCCGTAAAATCCGATGGGAAAGGAGTTTAGAGTAGCGGTTCTGAACTGCGCTTTGCTCAGGGGAATTATCATTACGTATTCCTGCACGGTTTCCGAATCTGAAGCTGTTACGGTGTATGTTCCGTGTGACCCAGGCAATGTAAAACTGAATTCTTTTCCTGCCCCGTTGAAACCCTGCCCGGGAATAGACCAGTTCAGTGAATCACTGCATGAAAGAGTAACAGTTTCGCGGGGAGATACTGTAAATGCCATCATGTGCGGCTGAAGAGGAATGCCGTTTACTGAAATATCGAATGCAGGATCTGATGGAAGTGGGTTTTCTGCGCCTCCAAATAATAGAAAAGCAAGTGCCATAACCAGATTGCTCATAAAAACTGTTACTCCTTTTGCTGTCTTGCAACTTTGGAATATACTGATCTTCCTTCGCAGTGGGCTTTCACCGCTTTTGGATAAATCAGGTGTTCCTCGGTTAGTATTCTTGCAGCCAGAGAATCTCTGGTGTCGGAATCGTATACAGGAACAGACCTCTGCAGAATAATCGGGCCTGTATCTGTGCCCTGGTCAACATAGTGAACAGTGCATCCTGCAACTTTAACACCGTATCTGAATGCCTGCCCCTGCGCATCAAGACCGGGAAAAGCAGGAAGAAGCGATGGGTGGATGTTAAGAATTCTGCCGTGAAATGCTTCGAGAAGAGGCCCCTTCAGTATTCTCATAAGACCGGCGAGACAGACAATTTGAATACCCCTGTTCTTGAGAAAGCCAGCCCACTGTTTCTCTTCTGCGTTTCCGAACCTGGTTTTAAACTTTCCGGGATACATGTATTTTCCCTCTACCCCCAGATCATATGCGAGCCGGAGAACACCGGCATTTTCATTGTCTGTTATCAGAATATCAACTACTCCCGGTGATGTATCTCCTTCCACGAGTGCCCTGAAGTTGGACCCGGTTCCAGAGGCCAGAACAGCTATTTTTACAGAATCAGTTTCCACGATCGCCTGCCGTTTCTCCCACGGGAGTTACCGGGGGTTGATCGGTGTAAGACCAAGTTATTCCAAAAGACCAGTTTCTGCGCATTTCGTCTGTTAGATCTTCTACAGCTGCGGAAACAGAAAATGTAACAAGGGTGAAACCCAGCAAAGCATCCAGTGTTTCTGTGAATTCTCCTGTAGAGTTCACACCGGCTGTTATTCTTGGACCGGCTTCAAATCTGCCTCTGTACCAGTCTGTGCCCAGAAGTATCCATGAAGTGGCATTCAGCGAGTCTGTAGCAAAGTTCCAGCTTGCTGCAGCCTTGCCGCGGAAAAACCCCACAGCTACCTCAGCATCTGCTGCAGCAATTATCTCATTATCGAACCTTCCCACAAGATTGAAACCGGAATGTCGCAACGCCACCATCTGAAAAAATTCATCTCCTGCAGGCTTCGATACCGCTGCAGAGAGATCCACGCGGCCAATTGGCAAAGCAACCCCGCCCCAGTAGCCTTCTCCATCATCAGTGTACTCAAAATAACCTGAAACACGAGCATTCCCAACCGAAGATGAAACTCCGGCGACAGCTCTACTCTGCACAGTGCTGTCTACCCAGGAAGCTGCCGCTCCGGCTTCAAAGGTGAATAATGACAATCCTGCACTTCCACCGGCAAGCAATTCAGGGCGCCTATCGCCGTGGCTCAGCCTTGAAAAACCTGTTCTTGCGTACAGATGCTGTGATTCCCAGCCAATCATGGAAGCCCAGCCGTAGTCGCGCCCTTCCCAGCTCATAGTTCGCATTTTCAGACTGCCCCTGTTCAGAACAGCGGAGAACAACCGCAGTGTGTCTTCCCGCAGAATCTCAAAATTACCGGAAGTTTTCCACGGGAGAGGTCTATCAAGCCTGAATACATACCTGCTGTGATCTTTCGAGTTCTGCACAAGACCAATTCTTGAAA
>CAZRXU010000073.1:0-13347 GCA_964604135.1 uncultured bacterium
ACAGCGGGCTTTTCTGTGAGGTAACCGGAACCGACTGGCACACAGTAAACCTTACCGCAACTATTCTGGCTTGTAATCTGGAAGACAGAGGGGCGGTAATTAGCCCTGTAGAGATCAGATATCCCGGTGGAAAAACCACTGTTACGCCGGTGATCTACAGTGACACTCTTACTGCGGAGTTCGATGAGATAGGCGAAATTCTTGGAGAAGATGCCGGCGAACTTGACATCAGAGCTCTGCTTTCGAAAATGGACTATTCAGATATAGATGTGGGAGAGAACTCGGTAACAGCAGTGATGCCGCCATACAGACGCGACGGAATACACCCCAGAGATCTGATGGAAGACATAGTAATTGCAATCGGTCTGAACAATATCAAGCCTGTTCTTCCTTCAGATTACACTGTTGGTTCCGCAGCACCTGTCGAGATCCTTGCCCGTTCAGTGAAGGCTCTTCTTGTAGGAGCAGGGTGTGAAGAGGTGATGAGACCTGTTCTCACCAGTTTCGAAAAGATTTCCACGCTTACACGAACGCCGGAACCACCAGTGAAGATAAGCAATCCCATGACTGCGGAATACGGTGTTGTATCCAACACGCTGCTTCCTGCTCTGCTTGAGGTTGAGGCCTCCAGCGGGCATGCGGCGTTTCCCCACCGTCTGTTCACTGTGGGAGAAGTTCTGCGAAGAACAGGTGGCAGTTTCTGCACCACAGAGGTCAACCTTGCGGTAACTGCAGGAGACAGCGATTTTGGTTCTGTCCACTCAATACTGGGAATTATCTGCCATTTGAGGGGATTGAACCTGTCACTCAGTCCGGTGGATGACACCAGGTTTATTCCGGGAAGAAGTGCCTGCATTCTTATCAACGGGGAAGAAAAAGGTATTCTGGGTGAGTTTCATCCAGGTGTTCTTGAGGCGTGGGGAATAACCGTACCTGTTGCCGGATTTGAGCTGCCTCTTGAAAGCCTGAAGGTGTAAACCTGTCCCGCTTTTCTCTTAAGGCACCGTACAGCCCTGCAGGACACCAGCCAGAGGCTATCAGAGATCTTGTTGACGGGCTGAACAGCAACATGCAGTGGCAGACACTTCTGGGTGTTACAGGTTCCGGGAAAACATTCACAATGGCGAATGTTATAGAGAGAATCAATCTGCCCACTCTTGTTATCTGCCACAACAAAACCCTTGCTGCCCAGTTGTTTGGTGAATTGTCCGGGTTTTTTCCGAACAACGCCGTGGAATACTTTGTAAGCTACTACGACTACTATCAGCCGGAAGCGTACATTCCTGCCAGGGATATGTTTATAGAAAAAGATGCCAGTCTCAATGAAGAGCTGGACAGGCTCCGTTTAAGGACAACTGCGAGCCTTCTCAGCCGGGACGATGTAATAGTTGTTGCCTCTGTGAGTTGCCTGTACGGTCTCGGGTCTCCTAAAGATTTTTTAGACACAGGTTTTCAGATATCAGCAGGCTCCGGTGTTTCCAGAGATCTTCTGCTAATGAAACTTGTTGGAATGCAGTACCGTCGAAATGATACTGTTCTTGCAAGGGGATTCTTTCGTGTCAGAGGTGATGTTGTCGACCTTGTTCCCTCTTATGCGAGTGCCGGTATAAGAATAGAGTTTTTCGGAGACATCGTAGACAGTATCAGGCAGATGGATCACCTTACAGGCAATGTGATGAACACCATTGAAAGAACAACAATATTTCCTGCAAGGCACTTTGTTACAGGTGAAGCAAAGCTCAATCTTGCAATGGGCAGAATCCGCCGGGAACTTGAAGAGAGGCTGCTGGAGCTGCGCGCTGCGGGAAAGATGCTTGAAGCTCACCGACTGGAGTCGCGAACAAACTTCGATCTTGAAATGATGGGAGAAACAGGCTACTGCTCGGGTATTGAAAACTACAGCAGGCTCATAGGTAACAGAAAACAAGGTGAAAGACCGTCGTGCCTTCTCGATTACTTCCCTGATAACTATCTGGTATTTATCGATGAGAGCCACCGTACTATCCCGCAGATAAGAGGCATGTACAAAGGTGACAGATCCAGAAAGCAGACCCTTGTCAACTACGGTTTCAGGCTGCCTTCAGCTCTTGACAACAGGCCTCTGTTTCTCGAGGAGTTTACACAGATAACCGGCAGGAAGATATGTATGTCGGCCACTCCGGCAGAGTACGAGCTTGAGAAATCAGAGAAGATCGTGGAACAGATTGTAAGACCTACCGGCCTCATCGATCCGGTTATAGAAGTGAGGCCAGCGGAAGGTCAGGTTGATGACCTTGTCGAGCAGGTGAGGATTGCAACGGAACACTCCGGCCGAGTTCTGATCACCACGCTTACGAAGAAGATGGCTGAAGAACTAACCGATTATCTTCGGAAGCTCGATTTCAGAACAAGGTATATCCACAGTGAGATAGATGCTCTGGAAAGGGTTTCCATTCTCAGGGAGCTGAGACTGGCGGAATTTGATGTTCTTGTTGGAGTTAACCTTCTTCGTGAGGGCCTGGATCTGCCGGAGGTAACTCTGGTAGCGGTGATGGATGCAGACAAGGAGGGTTTCCTCCGGTCAAAAACAAGCCTTGTTCAGACTGCGGGAAGAGCTGCCAGAAACAACATAGGAAAGGTCATATTCTACGCGGACAGAGTTACTGCTTCAATGAAATATGCTCTTGATGAAACAGCAAGACGCAGGGCGATTCAGCTGGAATACAACATGGTGCACAGTATTACGCCAGCTACAATAGTAAAGACCCGGGAAGAAATTATACGGTCTACAGGTATTGCCGATATAATGGGGAAGAAGAAGACGCAGGCGGCTGCCGGGCAGGCAGAGAACTGGGGCCCCGGCAGAATTGCCGAGGTTGAAAAAAAGATGATGGAAGCTGCGGAGAACCTTGAATTTGAGGAAGCCGCCAGATACCGTGACATCATGAAAAGACTGCTTGACCAGGTGAAATAGTGCCATTCCCGGGCTTGACATGGTTGGAAATATGAAGAATGTTTTGCCTGTGATACTGAGAGTTGAAGGGGTTCGTGCTACTTAAACGAAGAAGAAAGGAGAGTCATGAAGAAGGTAATAGCAATTCTTGTTGTGCTTTCAATTACAGCTTTTGCGGGGCAGGTTGAGATCAATGCGAGTCCAATCCCCCAGGAAGATGCTGATTGGCTTCAGTATGATGACGGAACAGCTAAGTGGGTGATAGCTTCCAAATACATGGGAGTATGGTTCGATATTCAGAACTTTGTTCCAGGGGAAACTACTGCTCAGGTACTGCAGACACAGGTCTGGTTCTATCACCATCCAAGTCTGCCATGGGATACATCCGATGTTTATATCGAGTTGTGGAGCGGCGACAGCACAGCTCCAACAAGTCAGCTTGATCAGACTCAGGTAACAGCGACTCACTATGCTCCATCTTTCGTGACATACACCACACCTATTAGCTGTGGGCAGACATTCTGGGCTATAACCAATGCAGCGTTTAGCTCAACATATTGGCCTTCTAGTCTTACGGATGAAACTCTCGCTGATCCTCAGCACAGTTTATACAGCCAGGATTTAATCGTCTGGGAACCTATGACACACGGCGATTTGTTTATACGCGTTCAGGCTAATATTCCTGACCCGGGAGCTCTTGGAGGCGCCACATGGGGTTCGCTCAAGGCTGCATTCTAGGTTAGTTTTTGAATTACAGCAAGTTGTAAGGCCAGTTCCTTCGGGAGCTGGCCTTTCTGCCTGTCTTCACAGAGGAGGTACATGGGGTTAGATTAAGACCGTTTCAAATAGTGTGAGGCATACCGTTTGTTAACGGAAGAGCAGGGGATTTTTGTATCTTTGCACCATGAGTGTGATAGTGGCAAAAACTGCAGGTTTCTGCTGGGGAGTGCGCAGGGCAGTAGACAGCGTTGTTACAGAGATAAAAAAGGGTGAAGGCCCTTTTCGCGTTTACGGGCCTCTGGTTCACAATCCTCAGGTAATAGAAGCACTTAAAGACAGAGGTGTAGGGCTGTCCAGCGAACCGTGGAATGAAAGAGGCGGTACGCTGTTTCTTAGAACCCACGGGGTTACCCTTGAGGAACGGGAGAGGCTGAACGAGCTTCCTCTTCAATTGAAAGACCTCACGTGTCCTCGTGTTGGAAGAGCCCTTGCTATTGCCGGAAAGATGTCTCGCAGTGGCTACGATGTAATCATTTATGGGGATCCGGGTCATCATGAGGTTAAGGCAATACTGTCTTCTGCCGGTTCTTCCGGAATGGTGGTTTCATCAGTGGAAGATGCACTGAAGCTTCCGGATCTGGGCAGACCTTTTCTGTTGTCTCAGACCACACAGAACTGCGAAGAATTCTCGGAAATACTTACCCTTCTGAAGAAGAGATGGCCCGGGATAGATTTTTCGAACACCATCTGCGATTCAACGGCCAGAAGGCAGACGGAACTCCGCGAGCTTTTAGGCAGGGTGGATGCAGTTGTGGTGGTTGGCGGAAGCAACAGTGCAAACACAAAGCGGTTGGCTGCAATTGCCGGAGAAACAGGCCTTCCTGTTTTTAGAATTGAAAGGCATGACGAACTGAACGCAGAGCTTTTGAAGCCCTATAAGAGGGTTCTTCTTTCTGCAGGAGCATCCACTCCCGGTTGGAGCATAAGAAAAGTCCGGGAGCGTCTGCTTGAGATACAGGGAGAATCGACAGGTGCCGGATGGATTCGAAATGTGTTTAGAAACCTGATTTTCAGTGGGATCCACATACCTTTCATCGCTCTTGTGATTGCCTTTGCTCAGGGTGAAACACTGGGGGGCACCGGGTGGGGAGCTGCCGGGCTTGCCGCTGGGCTTCTTCTGTGGTCTTTTACAAATTTCACTGCAGTTCTGGAGTGCAGACAGGTTACTATGACCAGCCAGAAGAGACAGGAGTTCATAGGGGCTCACGAACGAATCATGTTTGCACTGGCCGGGTTCAGTTTTCTGGGTTCAGCTGCTCTATCTGTTCATCTTGGAACGGCCTGGCTTTTGTGGACGGCAGTTGCCACTCTGTTTTGTTTTCTTTACGCACTTCCACTGCTTAGGAACAGCCAGTTTTTTGATCTTCTCCGCACAATACCAGGTTCCCGCGAGATAATGTTTACCCTGGCATGGAGCTTTCTTGTGTGTATATTGCCGGCAGTTTCTATTGCAGGGCTTGATTTCAGCTTGAGGCTTCTGATCTGGCCGGTTTCTCTGGCTTTTCTTTTTTTCAGTAGATCATTGTTTCTTGATCTGGTCGATCTTCAGAGTGACGCCCTGTTGGGAATGGATACGCTGCCGCTTCATCTGGGGGCTGCCAGGTGCCGGAAAATTCTTCTCGCCAGTGCAACATCTGTGATTCTTGTTCAGCTTTTAGCTGTTTTGATGGGTAAATTTCCACCATGTGCTCTTAGTTTTATTGCAGCTCCGGTTATGCTTATACTGGCGTACATTCATCTGGAGAAGGAATCGTTTCCCTCTGAATTGTCTGTAAGGGTAATTTCAGATGGAAGTTTGTTGATTGCAGGTCTTTTCCCTTACCTGTTGTGCAGTTTATAAGGAGTTTATGAAGTATTATGCTTGTGCGATTGTTGTAGTGTTTCTTCTTCTGGGATGTGGCAGCACCACTACCGGTGAGGATTCAGATGTAACCCTATCTCTTCCACAGAACCCCTATCAGACAGTTACGGTTACAGGAAGTACTGTTAATCTAAGGCAGGGTCCCGGTACCCTGTATGCAGTTGTTGGGTCTGCCCATGCAGGAGATACACTGATGGTAACAGGTGAGGCTCCGGACTGGTACAGAGTTTACCTTCCCGAAAAGTCATTGTTCGCCTGGATATATGCCGGGCTGACTTCAGGTGCGGTGATGCCGCAGTAGTATGAGGGGTTTCTATGATTGAAAGATATGCCATACCGGATATGACCGGAATATGGACCACAGAGGCAAGGTATTCCCGGTGGCTGAAGATTGAAATTCTGGCTGTGGAAGCCAGGTACGAAGCAGGTCTGGTTCCAGAGGAAGATTACAAGAAAATAAGAGACAATGCCGGCTTCAGCACAGAAAGAGTGAACCAGATAGAACAGGTAACCAGACACGATGTAATTGCATTCCTTACTTCCGTTTCCGAATCGCTGGGTCCGGAAAGCCGGCACATTCATTACGGGATGACTTCCAGCGATATTCTAGATACCTGTATGGCGATGCAGATACGCGATTCCGGCAGTCTGATAATGCAGGCTCTGAAACAGTACGGCGAGGCACTGGCTGGTCTTGTCCGCAGAACAAGAGGTATTGTGTGCATGGGCAGAACACATGGAATGAATGCCGAGCCAACCACACTTGCTCTGAAGTTTGCAGGGCACTACTCTGAATACCTCCGGTGCGTCACAAGGCTTGAAGACGGGCTGAAATCTTCGTGCGTCGGCACGATCTCCGGCGCTGTTGGAACCTATGCCTATCTTGATCCTTCTGTGGAGGAATATGTGTGCGGCAAACTCGGTCTTGGCGTGGAGGAAGTACCAACTCAGGTTGTTGCCCGTGACAGACATGCCCAGTTTCTGTATGCGCTTTCTTCAATCGGCGGAGCTATGGAGAGGTTTGCCACAGAGTGCAGGCATCTTCAGAGAACCGAGGTAGGAGAGGTTGAAGAGAGGTTTGGCAGGGGGCAGAAGGGGTCAAGTGCAATGCCCCACAAAAGGAACCCTATTGTTGGCGAGAGGTTGTGCGGGCTTGCCAGGCTTCTGCGAGGTTACCTTGTGGTTGGTCTTGAAAATACTCCCCTGTGGCACGAGAGAGATATAAGTCATTCTGCCGCCGAAAGGTTTGTTTTTCCCGATGCCTGTGGGGTAGCTCTTTACGGATTGCGCAAAGCAGCAGAACTTGCCTCTGGGTTGAAGATACTGGAAAATGCTGTGGTCGGAAATGTGGCTAAAGCCGGAGACAGGTATTTTTCCCAGTCGATAATGCTGGCACTGGTAAGGCATGGTCTTACAAGAGAGGACTCGTATACCCTTGTGCAGAAAATTGCCATGGATGCAATGAAGAGTGGAGAATCATTTGCAGATTCAGCCCTTTTAAACGCTGAGATCACAGGGGTTGTTCCCGGAGAAGAACTTGGTAATATCTGTACCATAGATAATCATCTGCGCAACGAGGAGTACATTCTGGGGCGTGTTGGTCTCAGCTGACCTTTTCGCAGAAAGGGGGCTGGTATGGTTGCTGGTATTTTTGTGGGGTTGATTCTGGGTGTCGGAGCTTCGTATGCAGTATTTCTGAACCTGATGCGCAAGAAAGATAAAAAGGCATCAGAAGCTTCAGTTGCGCTTACCAGAGCGGCCAGAAAGGCAACGAACGAGACGGCACAGTTAAGGCTGAAGGTGCAGGAATATGAAAAGGGCGAGCGCGAAGGAAGCGACCTGATACTGCTCTTTCCCAATATCGTGAAGATGATATTTGCGGGAAAAGACGGTGATGAGGTTGTAAACTACATTAACAGAGCATGTCAGAATCTTCTGAAGGCCAACGAGTCTGCCGTGTTTCTTGCAGACAGAACAGGTGCCAGACTGGGCCTTTCTTCATCTACCGGGCTTTCCGAAGTTCTGGGGAAACGGGTTAATCTCGGGCTGGGCGACGGTTTCGTGGGGCTTGCCGCTGAAACTGGAAGATTGCTGTCCAGAGGTGGGCTCGACAAAGAAAGTGTTCTTGTTCGCAGGAAAATGATAATGAGTGATATCCCGGGTTTCAAACCGGAGTATGCAGCTCCCATGCTTGTCGAAAGTGTTCTTTACGGAGTTATTACCGTTGGCGCATTCGAAGGCAGCGGACCTCTGCGGGAAGAAACACTCAGAGCTCTGGCAGCGGTTGGTGCAGCAGCTCTTGAAAATGTCAGGCTTCTTGAGCGGTTTGGAAGAACTTCAAATCTCGATCCAGAGACAGGGTTTCTGGGAAAACAGTCCCTCGAGTCTGTACTGGAAAATGAACTTGAAAGGGTTGAGAGATTTGGCAGCTCTCTGGCAGTAATGGAGCTCCATTTGAAGCTGGCTGATAAAGGAGATAGTGCTGCAACAAGAGATGCTATGGGTGTAACGGCAAGGCATCTGAGTTCCTCCCTTCGGAACATAGACATCGGGGTAAGGGCAACTGCTGGAACGCTGATTGTTCTTCTGCCCGGTACTGAAAGCGAGGGTATAAAATCGGTAGCTGGAAAGCTTGACGGGGAGATTCCTCTGCTTGAACTTGATGATGGTTCACATGTGGGGCCTGTTGGTATCAGAAGTATTGTTGCTCAGGGCGGGGAACGCAACGATGCAAGAGACATGCTCAACCGTTTAAGAGCAGAAGAATACATGGAATCTGAAGGTTATTACGATGCGTGATAACTGTTTCCCAGATAGGAAGGTAAAATGTCAGATAGGCCGAACAGAGAAGAGTTGGAGAACGAGGTAGCATCGCGTCATCTAGCCATGACAGTGGATGAAGCTGAAAAACTTGCAGGATATGTTGACAGAATGCCAACTCCCCTGGAGTTTCATCTGTTCGATACCATGTGGAGCGAGCACTGTTCATACAAGAGTTCAAAGCTTGTGCTTAAAACTCTGCCTACAGACTCACCAGGTGTGGTAATAGGCCCGGGGGAGGATGCAGGTGTTGTGAGTTTCTGCAATCACGACGGAGTAGAATGGGATCTGGTGGTTGCCCACGAGAGCCACAATCACCCTTCACAGGTTCTTCCAGTTGAAGGCGCTGCAACTGGTGTGGGTGGAATAGTGAGAGATGTGTACTGTATGGGTGCAAGGGTAACCGGTTCAATGGATCTTCTCAGGTTTGGTGATCCGCAGGGTGAAAAAGGCGAAACAACCAGGGGAATTGTACGGGGCGTTGTAGAAGGTATCTGGAAGTACGGCAATGCTTTGGGCGTGCCTAATATGGGTGGCGATACAGAATTTCATCCTGGGTATGATGATAACTGCCTCGTAAATGTTGTTGCCTTTGGAGTGGTTCCGCACAACAGGATTGTACACAGTTTTGTTCCTGAAGAAGCTCACAGGGAACCATATGTTCTTATTCTAACAGGTAAACCCACAGACAGTACAGGTTTTGGTGGAGCAACATTTGCCAGTGCAGATCTTGATGGTGAACAGGGTATTGGCTCTGTTCAGGTCGCGGATCCCTTTCTGAAGAGAGTGTTGTCAGAAGCGAATCAGGCAGTTCTTGATCTGCTGTTCGACAAAAAGATAAAGTTTGGATTTAAAGATCTTGGTGCCGGGGGTATTGCCTGTGTAACCAGTGAACTCGCTGCCCATGGCGGTCTGGGTATTGATGTGGATCTTGACGCTGTGCCTGTATCAATGGAAAATCTTCCCCCTGAGGTTATTGCCTGCAGTGAAACCCAGGAGAGGTACGGGCTGGCAGTTCCGGCTTCAGTGGCCGATGAAGTTCTTGAGGTATACAACGAAAGATTTGAGCTGCCCAGGCTTTTCCCGAACTGCAGGGCGGCTGTTATAGGAAAGTTCAATTCCAAACCTGTATACAATGTAGTGTGCCGCGGGCAGAATGCGGCAGCCACGCCTATCAACTACATCACTGAAGGTGTTGTTTACCAGCGGGAAGAACATGCTGCAGACTGCGGGGCTCCTGAACCGGCGGAAAGACCCTGCAACCCGAAAGAGAATCTAACGAAAATACTTACATCCCTGTCTGGATGCAGCAGAAAACATATATGGTCTTATTACGATTCAGAGGTACAGGGTGTTACCAGATTTCGTCCGGGAGAGGCGGACTCATGTGTTTCCGTACCAGTCGTGGGTTCCAGAGCGGGCCTTGCAGTCAGCGGAGACGGTAACCCATGGTACGGAGAACTTGATCCTTTCCTGGGAGGGGCTCACTCTGTTGGCGAGGCTGTACGAAATGTTGTAGCGACGGGAGCAACTCCCATCTGCGCCACAGACTGCCTGAACTTCGGCAGTCCAGAGGATCCGGAAGCATTCTGGCAGTTCAAACAGGCAGTTGCCGGTATTACAGAAGCCTGCAATGCACTTGGATTCAGCGGAGGCGATTATCCGCTGCCTGTTGTATCAGGTAATGTGAGTTTTTACAACCAATCCAAAGGCGGAAAGCCTATTCCACCTTCTCCAATTGTGGCAGTGTTCGGGAAAATACACGATCACAGAAAAGCCACCGATATTGTTCTTCGCAAGCAGGGGAATGCTGTTCTTTTGGTGGGAACCAGAAAAGACGAACTGGGAGGAAGCCTGTTCTATCGAACATGCCTTGGCCACCGTGGGGGAACGGTTCCTGCGTTTCGGGGGTCTCTTGAGAAGAAAATGGCAGATTGGGTTCTTGGTGTTATTCACGACGGAAAGGCCCGTTCTGTACATGATATCAGCGGTGGAGGTCTTGCTGTGGCAGCTGCTGAAATGGCTCTTGCCAGCAGAACTCTTGGGATACAGTTTGCACTTGACTCAAATCCTGTAACTCTGTTTTCAGAGACACCTGGATACCTTGTGGAAGTTGATCCCGGTTTTGTTGAAAGTGTTACACTTCCCGAGTTTGTTTCAGTGGCAGGCAGGGTTTCGGCTGGCTGTTCCGTTTCCGGTAACGGCTGGGAGGTTGATCTGAATTCTTTGAGGAAACAGTGGTCAGACAAGCTTGCCTCAGTTATCTGGAGAGAGGAGGGTGTGTAATGCCTTGTGCTGCTGTAATCAGGTTTCCAGGATCAAACTGCGAGTTCGAGACGGCGAGGGTACTCATGAGTTCCGGAATAGATTCCAGAATTTACAACTGGAATGAAATACAAAGGCTTTCAGACAACAAAGCTGATGCCTATGTGCTTCCCGGCGGATTTTCTTTCCAGGATCGAATCAGGGCGGGAGTTGTAGCTTCCAGAGAAAACATCATGGATCTTGTTTTTGAAGAGGCCATGAATGGAAAACCTGTTCTTGGTATATGCAACGGTGCTCAGGTACTGATAGAAAGCGGTCTGGTACCCGGTTGGAAACCCGGTTCCATCCAGGGAGCTCTTGCAGGGAATCTGGTTCCTGGTAGAAGCGGCTACCTTTCACGGTGGGTTTATCTGAAACCGGGAAAAGAGGCTGTGTCTAAATGCCCCTGGCTTTCAGCTCTTAATGGAGATGTTTTTCCTCTGCCAATTGCCCACGCAGAGGGAAGGTTTGTTTTTAGGGATGAGGATATGGACAAAGTAAAGAGTCATATTGGATTAACCTACTGCACTTCAGATGGTTCGGTTCCCGATGGCTGGCCGGACAACCCCAACGGGTCTGTTTTGAATATAGCTGCTCTTATGAATGCAGAGGGTAATGTTCTTGCAATGATGCCCCATCCTGAACGAAGCTACCATCTGTGGCAGGTTCCACCCTACATGGAAGGCTCATGGGGACACAGAAGAAGGAATTCATCTCTGAAAGACATAGAGGAACACCCGGGGCCGGGGGCAATTATTTTCCAGGGGCTGGCAAAGCATCTGGGGGTGAATCAATGAAAAAAGTACAGATTGCGGTAAGGCTGGTTACACCAGATCCTGCTGCTGTTACGGCTCTTAGCACAGTGAAAGCCATGCGGCTTCAAATGCCCCCGCTTGCGATTCATCGATATGAGCTCTGGGAGTTTGAAACAGCAGAGGGTAGAGAGAAAACTATTTCTGAGGTTGTAGGTCATTTCACCGATATCGTTAATCCCAACAAGCAGACATGGGCTTTTGTGGAGGAAGGCAGTGTTCTGGCAGCAGAGAATACTGAGCTTGTGTGGGTTGGAATAGTTATTCGGGATTACGAAGACAGTGTAAGCGCTAACTGGACCGACCTGCTTAAACGAAGAGGTTTTCCTGTTGAGTCTGTCAGGTGGGGTGTACTGTGGAGGCTGGGGTATCTGAAGAACACAGATGAGGCTCTTGCCAGAAAAATGGCTCTGGATCTTGCGGTCAGCCACACAAGAACAGGTGGATTGTTCAGCAATCCCGTATCTCAGGAGGTTTCTTTCTGGACCTGAGAGATCGCAGTGTTTCAGGTGCGTTGAGTGAAGTTGATCGACCGCAACAGTACATAGGCCTAGAGTACAATGCGTACGCGGGAACACAAGGTTCCAGGGTTACGCTGGTTTATCCTGATACATACGAACTCGGGGCATCCAATTTCGGCCTGAAGGTGGTAAGGCATCTGCTGCTCGAGGCAGGTGATTTCTGTGTGCGACGGGGTTTTCACCCTGCTTCTGATATGCACAGAATTATGAAAGAAAGAGACCTGCCCTGGCTTGATCTTGAGGCTGGTGATCCCGTAAGAGAGAGTTCTGTTGTGGGGTTTGGTATTTCCACCGAGATTCTTTACACCAATGTTCTGTCACTGTTGGATCTGATGAAACTTGAACTTCGTTCCGAAAAAAGACAAAGTGATGACCCGATTATTTTAGCTGGCGGTGGCGGTCTGGCAAATCCGGTTCCTCTTATGCCTTTTATTGATGTGTTTTTTCTCGGAGAGGGTGAAGCAGGGCTTCTGCCTCTAATGAGAATACTGTGTTCCGATCTGAGTCGTGAACAGAAGTTGCAGAAGGCGGCGGAACTTCCATCAGTGCTTGTTCCCAGGTATTACAGCGGGGGAACGATTCGTTGGGCTGTGGCAGACAAATTGAAAAAGGTGGATGCCCCTGTTGATCAGATTGTTCCAATGGCTAAGGTTGCACACGACAGGGCGGTTGTGGAAATATCACGGGGTTGTACAAGGGGATGCCGGTTCTGTCAGGTTTCACAGTTGTCGCGACCTGTAAGGGAAAGAACACCTGAAGAGGTTCTTGAACTTCTGCAGAGGTCTGTGGAAAGCACAGGGTGGGAGCAGGCAGGTGTGCTTACTCTTTCTTTCAGTGACTACTCACAGTTGAACACGCTGTTGAAGGGCTTTACTGCCATAGAGCAGAAAATGCATGTAAGAATATCTCAACCCTCTCTGAGACCAGACTCTTTGCCTGGTATTGGAAGCAGAAGGTTTTTCAAGGGCAGCATAACAATGGCACCTGAAGCAGGCAGTGAACGGATGAGAAGAGTGGTAAACAAACCTCTTTCCCGGGAAGAAATACTGCTGGCCGCCGAAACAGCGTCACAGATGGGGGCAAGCGGAATCAAGCTATACTTCATGATAGGTCTTCCAGGTGAAACAGACGAAGACATTGTGGCAATCGCAGAACTCGCCGATGAAGTGGCTGGTATAATGGGCAGGAAGAGAAAGGTAACAGCAGCTGTTTCACCTTTTGTACCCAAGCCCCACACGCCGTTTCAGTGGGCACATCAACCCGATCACAAAGAGTTGTGGAGAAGAATACAGCTTGTGCGAAGCAACACCAGGAAGG
>CAZRXU010000074.1:0-12974 GCA_964604135.1 uncultured bacterium
AGAGCTGATGCTGTCGTCAAAGGAACTGCAATTGCAGAAGGAGATGAAATGAGCAGATTTACAGGAGCAAGACTCAAGAAGGTAAGATCACTTGGAACCGAGCTTCCCGGTCTTGTTCGCAAGGAACCCAAGTCAAACAACAGCCCTGGTGAGCAGGGTGTTATGCGCCGCAGAAGAAGAGTTTCCACATTCCGTCTTCAGTTGCAGGAGAAGCAGAAGATTCGTTTCAACTACGGTCTTACAGAAAAGGCTCTCCGCCGCTACTACTCTGATGCCTGTGGTATGAAGGGTGAAACAGGTGTGAACCTGCTTCAGCTCATAGAGCGCCGGCTAGACAATGTAGTTGCCAGAGGTGGCTTTGCCCCAACAATACCGGCAGCAAGGCAGCTTGTAGGTCATGGTCATGTGCTGGTTAACGGCAAGAAAGTTACTATTTCAAGTTTCAGAGTTAAAACCGGTGATGTGGTAAGTCTCAGAGAAAAAAGCAAAGACCTGAAAATTATCACAGAGCACATAGCAGCTGGTTCGGGTATCGGTGTTCCCAGTTTCCTTGAAGCCGATCCGAAGAACAGAAAGATAACGGTTAAGGCTCTTCCTGCCCGTGAAGATGTGCCCATTGAGGTATCGGAACGAGCAGTTGTAGAGTTCTACTCGAAATAGGTTCAGGGTTTGTAAAATAAGAGAAGAGCCGGTGTTTCAAACACCGGCTCTTCTCTTATACAGTTAACATCTAAATAACTCAGAAAGAGTATTTTATCGCGCCCCATGTGTTGCTCTCGAGAGTGCTTTCAGTTTTTCCGGAAACAGAGAAGAACATATCTGAAGGTCCCCATGGACTGGCATCATCAGAGGTTACCCATCGGTTGGATAAACCCATCCAGATGCAAGACATGGCTCCTGTAATCTTTGTACCCATTCCAGAGTAAACATAACCGCCCGAGCTCTGGGCCTGTAAACCTGCCCAGTATCTGGTATCGGAACTAACAGCTAGTTGCTGGGAGCCTGAAAGAGTGACAGTTAACTTGTAAACGTTACCAAAAATAGAACCTTCTCCGGTGTCTTCGCACGTGCAGTCTGTTCTCCATGGAGTTTCCTGAATAAGGGAAGCCGGGTATCCATCGGCTGTGGACTCGTAAAATGTTACTTTGAACGCAGACGGAACAGTTACAGGATCACCGAGCATCAGCCAGAATGTTATTTCTTCAATTACTGCGTTCGTGCCTTCAACTACGAAATCGTCAGCACATATCTGCTGGTGAATCTCACGGATAGACCACACGGAATTCGCTCTGGTAGCTCTGTTAAACGGGTAGCTGAAGAAAGTGTCTGCCTTTGCCAGGGGTACAAGCAAAAGAAGAACTGTAAACCCCGATACCAAATGAGTGAAGAGTGTTTTGGAAGCCAACATTTTATCATCCTTTCGTTTAACCGGTAACAGATTAGTACCAGTACTCAATACGCACTCGCGTATATATATACACGTGCCGACAAGGGAAAACAAGCTGCAGAAAACAGTTAACAGATCGAAGAATACAAAAATGTACGATCTGTTTGTTTGCGGATCCGGATCGCAGATTAATACTCGTAAGTAGCCTTGCCCATAAATATAAGTTATATTGGCGTAGATAGAGTATTTACCCCTTCAGGAGGTTAGCAATGAGGTACTTTGCCGCAATGATGCTTGTTCTTTTGATGACTGCCGCAGGAACGGCATTCGCACAGCAAAATAAACCAGACACTGGGGAAGTTATGAACGCTCCCGCTGACCTGGAGCTGGCTGCAATAAGGGAAAAAGTAGGTGAAATAGGAGAAGTTGTCCAGGCAGACTATGAAGTTCTTCTGGAAACAAACCCGGAAGCGCGGGGAACTGTTACCGTTAGTTTTTCTATTACGCCTGAAGGTACAGTAACAGATGCTGTGGTTGAGTGTCCGGAGGCTCTGGAGGGTATTGAGGCCAGTATTACACAGGTTGTCAACGAGCTGGAGTTTGAATCCTCCGACCGCTCTGAAAACCTGCCTGTAACAATTCCGTTCGAGTTGGTGCCCCCAGAATAGTGAATTCTTAAATATTCATGCGGGGTATGCTGTCGGCATACCCCGCATGTGTATCAGAAAAGGATGATGGAGAATTATGACACACAAAAGACTATCAATTGACAAAGAATTATTCAATGGAATGCGCACAGAGGCAAAGGGATCCAGGCGCGACAATGCTCTCAGGAACAGCATTCTTAATGTGGGTCTCGATGAAACAGCTCTTAATCACGAAGCGCAGATGCTGATGCAGCATACTTTCTCGCTCGAGCTGGAAACCGGGAAGATAACCTCCCAGAACAAAAGTGGAAGGTGCTGGCTTTTCGCCGGACTCAACACCATGAGATACAAGATAATGCAGGATCTTAACATGGAAAATTATGAGATTTCGCAAACCTATCAGATGTTCTTTGACAAAATAGAGAAAGCAAATTTCTTTTTAGAAAACATTCTTGAAACACTCGATGAAGAAATCGATTCAAGGATTGTTATGTGGCTTCTAAACTCTCCGCTGAACGATGGTGGTCAGTGGGACATGTTTACAAGCATTGTCGAGAAGTATGGGGTAGTACCGAAGTCTGTGATGCCAGAAACCTTTGCAAGCAGCAATTCGGCCAGAATGAACCAGATACTTACGCTCAAGCTCAGGGGATACGCATACAGACTAAGGGAAGAACACAAAAGCGGAGCAGAACTAAAACAGCTTCAGGAAACAAAAAGTGGAATGCTGATGGAATTCTATCGTCTTGTTACAATGTTTCTAGGATTTCCTCCAGAGAAGTTTGATTTCGAGTACACAGACAAAGATAAAAAATTTCACAGAGATTCAGGTCTTACACCTACGACCTTTTATTCAAAATATGTCGGTATCAGGCTGGATGAATATGTAAGCATTATTAATGCACCAACACAAGACAAACCTTTTAACACAACATACACCGTGCAGTATCTGGGAAACGTGGAAGGCGGCAATCAGGTGAAATACCTGAATGTCGATATGCTGGCTTTTAAGAGCCTTGCCATTGCCCAGCTTCAGGATGGAGTTCCCGTGTGGTTTGGCAGCGATGTAGGTAAGAAGATGAAGCGGGAAAAAGGTATTCTTGATTACAGTATATATTCCTACGAGGATGTTCTGGGCTCCGGTTTCGAGTTGAACAAGGCGGGGCGTCTGGACTACCGCGAGAGCCTCATGACACACGCCATGGTGTTTACCGGGTTGAACATGGTTGATGGCGTACCGAACAGATGGAAGGTAGAGAACAGCTGGGGTGAAAAGAGCGGAAAGAAAGGTTACTTCGTAATGAGTGACAAGTGGTTTGAAGAGTATACGTACCAGCTTGTGATAAACAAAAAGTACCTTTCAGACAGTATGCTTAAAACATGGGAACAGGAACCGGTTGTGTTGAAACCATGGGATCCCATGGGTTCACTGGCATTGTAGGTATTGTGTTCCGCAGATGAACAGAATAGAAGAAAAACTGGTGTGTAAGTGGTATTGCTGCTGTCCTATAAGAGAATACACCGAAAACGGTATGCTTGACGGACGCTGGGTGGAGGAATACTGCCACGGTAACTGGAAATGTTGCATAAGGTATCGTAAAGAAGAGAGTGGAATCCTGCATCCAGACAATATGTTACCTGATGGTAGAATTGATGAGGGATTGTTTTAAAGAAACAGGGAGTGAAACATGCATTCAGAGAAAAGTATATCAGACATTATCGAGAGCGTGGAACACCCGGCAATATCATTATCGCTCAAGGAACTCGGTATAATAAAGTCGTGTGACATCATCGGGGGTACCGCAAATATTGTAATGGCATTTCCAGCTTTGAACATTCCTATACTGGATATGCTGATTCAGAGTGTGCGTCATCCTCTGGAAGCTGCAGGCGTACAGGTTAACATAGAGCAAACTGTTATGACACAGCAGGAACTACAGACATTTCTTGTAAAAGAACAGGGTGCCTGGAAAGGGATGTAGCTCAGGAGATACACTCTCTTGTGCTGATACTGTTATTCTGTTATCTTATTGCAAATATTTTGCAGTAAGGGTGGAAATGACAAACAGTGAAGCGTACAACAGGTTAAGACAGGCCGGTCTTAGAATGACCGGGCTCAAACGCGAGATTGTTGACCTGTTTCTTGAGGGCGCCTGCGGTCTTTCCGTTAAAGGTGTCATGGCTGGTCTTTACTCCAACCCTGCAGTATCAACCGTTTACAGAGCTTTGAGTTCACTGAACAAAAGCGGTTTTCTCAGACACAGTGTAGGGCCGGAAGGCGTTATTCAGTACAGATGCACAAAAGAGTATTTCCCGGAGCACGGGCACTTCTGTTGCGTAAAGTGTGGTGGAACAATACCTGTGAACAAAAAACTACCCGACTCATTTCTAGCTCTTCTGGAGGAGGAATACGGTATCAGTGTGAACTCGGCAGATTTTCTTGTGGAAGGAAAGTGTTACAAATGCAGAAATCTCTAGTTCTTTTCCTTCTGCTTGCAGCCTGTGGCGGGGGAAGTTTGCCTGGCAACAGTGGAAAGATATCGGTGCTTGTGAGCGTTGTTCCGCAAAAGTACTTTGTTGAAAAGTTGGCGGGTGGTCTGGCAGATGTTTCAGTGCTGATTCCTCCCGGGGCCAATCCGGCAGCTTACGAGATGTCGCCGTCTGGTATGAGGGTTGTAAATGATGCCGATATCTGGTTTACCCTCGGGCTGCAGAGGGAAGCAGCATGGATTCCAGAGTTTTCCTCTATCAACAGCAGCCTGCGCATTGTCAGTACCATTAACGGTATAGCGAGGCTGCCAATCACCAGGTACGGTATCCCGGAACAGCAAGATGAAACAGGAAGTAGAGATCCGGATCCTCATGTATGGCTGTCACCTGAACTGGTTTGTCTTCAGGCGGAAGTAATCTGTGAAGCATTGTGTGAAACAGATTCTATTAACCGCGAAGTATACACACAGAATCTAGCGCTGTTTCTTGAAGAAATCGATACTCTGCAGTTTAAAATTCACGGTATTCTAGACAGGTACAGCGGGGAAGGATTTATGGTATTTCACCCTGCATGGGGGTATTTTGCCGATGAGTTTAACCTTGTACAGGTTCCAATAGAAATTGCAGGCAGTGAGCCTTCGCCTGGGGAGATGGCACAGCTGATCAGCTATGGAAGAAGCTCATCTGTTAAAATTGTGTTTGTCTCGCCTCAGTTCAGCGAGGTGTCAGCGGAAACGATAGCCGGGGAAATGGGTGCCAGTGTGGTATTTATCGATCCCCTTGCGCCGGGCTGGTCAGAAAACCTTTTGTATGTAGCGGAAGAAATTGCACACGCTATGGAGCGGGAATGAAACTAATTGAACTCAATGGAGTTACAGCTGGTTACAACAGGGAACATCCGGCAATAGAGAACATCGACCTCATTGTGGAACAGAACGATTTTGTTGCAATCATCGGCCCTAACGGTGGGGGCAAAACCACGCTGCTAAAGGTTATTCTCGGTCTGCTTGTTCCCTTCTCAGGAACAGTGAAGGTTTTTGGTGAACAACCGGAGCATTCAAGAAAAAGAATCGGTTATGTCCCGCAGATAATTCCAGACAGGTCATTTCCTGTTTCTGTATTTGATGTGGTTCTTATGGGCAGGATGTCTTCATCACGGGCTTTCAGAAGGTATAGCAGTACAGACAGGGCCGTAACGGCAGAAAAACTTGAGCAACTGGGTGTTTTGCAGCTGAAAGAAAAGAGGATGGATCAGCTTTCAGGAGGGCAGAAGCAGAGAGTTCTGATTGCCAGGGCACTTGCAGGTGAACCTGAGCTGATTCTTCTTGACGAGCCCGTGGCCAGTGTTGATTCCGAAACACAGCACAGCTTCTACAACCTTCTCTCACAGCTTAACAGCAGGATGGCTGTGGTTATGGTAACCCATGATGTTGGTGCGGTTTCTTCCCATGTTAAGAGCATTGCCTGTATCAACAGAAGCCTTGTAAGCCATGGTGAGACTATCTCCGGGGAAGATGTTGAAAAAACATTCGGATGTCCGTTCGAGTTAATCACACATGGTGTTCCTCACAGGGTTTTGAAGGCAGGAGGAGGTAGCAACCATGACTGAGATGTTCAGCTATACTTTTATGCAGAATGCATTTTTTCTTATCGTGATGGCTTCGGTGAGCTGCGGTGTTGTTGGAAGCCTGATAACAGTTAACAGAATGTCATCTTTTACAGGCAGTATTGCCCACGCTTCATTCGGCGGGCTGGGGCTGGCTTATCTGGTGGGAGTTCATCCCATGCTTGGTGCCACTGTTTTTGCTGTTGGTTCTGCTCTTGGTATCGGTGCTCTCTCTGACCGGAACAGGCTTGGATCCGATACGGCAATGGCTGCGCTTTGGGCCACCGGCATGGCTGCTGGTCTGGTCTTTATAAAGCTCTCCGGCACATATACATCAGATCTGATGAGTTGGCTGTTCGGCAGTCTTATGGCTGTTTCAAAAGCAGATATCTATCTAACAGGTGTGCTGGGCGTATTTGTTACGGGTTCGGTGTATTTGCTGTATAAAGAGTTTCTGGGAATTTCGTACGACCCTGAATTCGCAAGAATACAGGGTGTTCCAGTTAAACTTGTCAGAGGGTTGTTTCTAGTAATGGCGGCTCTTACAACAATTGTTCTGATGAAGGTAACTGGTTTGATCATGGTTATCGCCATGCTTACAATCCCGGCGGCTATTGCAGAGAAGTTCAGCAGTTCTTTGTGGAAAATGATGATTCTGGCCTCGGTTTTCAGCCTTGTATTCAGTGTTGCAGGGCTCTCTGTATCGTGGTGGCTTGATCTTCCGTCCGGGCCTGTTATCATCCTGATGTCTTCTGTCGCGTACTTTGTTGTTCAGGCGGCTGTAAGAAACTGACGACTGAAAACAACCTTTACCTGCCGTGACGCTTTAATTATCATCACAGTGGTGGGAGGCCGTTTTGAAACCAATGAAGGTGCTTGTTGTAGATGATGATGTGGATTCACTTGCAATGGCCAGTCTGCGTCTAAAAATAGACGGTTACGTCATTGAAACGGCAAGCAGCGGCGACGAATGTATACAAAAAGCCAGGGAAAAAAAACCTGACCTTATTCTTCTTGATGTTCAGATGCCCGGCAGAAGCGGGTTTGAAGTGTGTGCGGAACTGAAGTCTGATCAGGAGCTATTTCACATACCTGTTATATTTCTCTCGGCAGCCGACGATACAAGTGAAAAAGTTAAAGGTCTTGATCTGGGGGCTGTTGATTACGTAACAAAACCCTTTGATGTTTTTGAGCTTCGCGCCAGAGTGCGGGCAGCACTTAGAACAAAGCGACTGCAGGATCTTCTTCTTAAATACGGCGAGGTTGATTCCCTCACAGAGATATACAACCGAAGAGTACTTATGAGTAGGCTTCATCAGGAGTGGGACAGAATTCTTCGCAGTGGTGGGGTTATATCTTTCATCATGGTGGATATAGACAGATTCAAGCTGGTTAACGATACCTACGGCCACCCAGTTGGAGACAGAGTTCTTGAAACAATTGCCTACATTCTGAAAAACTCCATAAGAAGCGGTGATATAGTGGGCAGATACGGTGGTGAAGAGTTTGGTGTGGTTATGGTGAACTCTACATCAGATGACGCAGCTCTTGCAGCAGACAGGTATCGCAAAGTAATTCAGATGGCCATTTTCCAATCAAAAAAAAGGGAGTTTTCTGTTACTGCAAGTTTCGGTACTGCCGATTCCAGAGGAAGAAAAGATGCCGCCGAGCTTGTAGCTGCCGCAGATACTGCACTTTACAAAGCCAAAGAAAACGGGCGGAACATGGTGTGCAAGGCAGACGTGATGGAATAGTATACCATTCGTCTTTGTAACAACGCTGTAAACCTTTAACACAAGGAGCAGCGATGAAAGCTATTACACTACTACTTGTTCTTGCCGCAACAGTTTCACTGGCATCGGAATCTTTTGAAACTGCAGTCAGCAATGTTGCCGGTATGGTCTGGAATAACAAAGTTGTTGGTGTTGCCTCCAGAACAGGTCTGGATGTTGTTAATGTAACCTGGGAGGATACCGGCAGATACTCCGGTTCATGCTGGGGACCAAATATTTCTGATATGACAATACAGGTTCATCACGGTGCAAGAGGTTCGGAAACTCTAACATGCATGCCTGTGATCAGGTACCCGAATTTCCACGATATCACAGCCGATATTGACCCCGAGTACTTTTTTCTTCTTACAGGCAACGAGAGTGGAAACGGTCTGGAGCCTGTAAGTCTTACTGATTATGTGGGCAATATAAGAGACTATCTTCACGATGAAGACAGCTGGGGAGGCAGGGGCTCAAGCCTTCTTGCCGACAGAGACAGTGTAGTTCTTGTAAGTGCCCAGGCGGTGTTTCTGCCAATTGAAAACAATGGAGAGGCAGTGTTTAACCCGGTTCTTTACAACTACCAGAGTTACGAGGGAAGCCCTGGAGTTCTTGCAATTCTTGCAACCCGCGAGGGAACCAGTGCAACTATTATTGACAACAGCTCCGAGTACAATGCCGACTACTATTCATGGGGGCAGAGACTGTACTTCAACGAAGATGGGGAAAGGGCAAGTCTTACCGGATCCCGTATCTCCGATTTCCTTGGAAATGGTGGTGATTCATCTGAATCTTCTGAAATGCAGGCTGCCGGTGAAGAGGGTCTGAATATGGTTATGCTTATTCAGATACCCCTCAGGCAGAAAGAAAGGCAGGATATGTGGTTTGACTGTGATCAGGTGCTTGCTGCCGGGTGCTGTGAGGAGCCGTGTGAAATAGCTGATGGCGCTTCAAACATAGAAGCTGCAGTTATCGGTCACGGTGACCTTGAAGGGCCCTTCAGAGAAATTGACGGGCTGCAAATCGCACGGGATGACAGGTTTCCCATAAGAGTAACGGTACAGTTTTACAAAGCAACATCCAATGGTGTTGCCACCGATAGGGATATACAGGAGATTGCTGAACAGATAAACAGGGTTTACGATGATGCAGATTATGTTGGTTCCCTTGTTTGCCCGTCGGAGAAGATTGTAAGGCCCACAGACTGGTACCGCGATCGGGTTGAAGTTTCATTGAGAAAGGTAATTCCCCAGTACTGGCAGTAAAACAGGAATACTGCAGAAGGCTCTGGCGTAAGCTGGAGCCTTGTATTATTGTGTAAGTTATTGAGCGGAAGGATGTGTATTGCAGACACTGCAGGTAGAGAGCACGCAGCAATGGAGAGAATGGCTTGAACAGAATCACAGAGATGCTACTGTAGTGTGGCTGGTATTCTGGAAAAGGCACACCGGGAAAACATGCGTCGGGTATGAAGCAGCAGTTGAAACAGCCATATGCTTTGGCTGGGTTGACAGCCTGGTAAAGTCTATAGATGAAAACAGTTACGCCAGGAAGTTTACTCCTAGAGGGGAAAGCAGCAGCTGGTCTGTTGCGAACAGAGAGAGAGCCCTTTCCATGATGCGCGCAGGGTTGATGACACAAGCTGGAATGGATGCAGTCAGAGCAGCCCGGGAAAACGGAATGTGGTATCTGCGTACACAGCCGGTTGAAATGCCGTATGAACTGGAGGAACTTCTTGATAACAATCAGGATGCAGCACTGTTCTTTGCAGAACTTGCCCCTTCATACAGAAAGCAGTATATGGCCTGGGTTGGTCAGGCAAAAAAGTTGGAAATAAGGTACAAGAGGGCAGAGGAAGCTGTTCGTCTCCTCTCCACTCACTCAAAACTGCCACTTAAATAAAGAAAGGTATCCATGGGTATTCACCTGATTACAGGCGGTGCGGGTTTTATAGGCAGCAATATCGCCAGAGAGCTTCTTAAGCGTGGGAAGACCGTAAGAATACTTGACAATTTTTCCACAGGGCACAGGGCTAATCTGACTGATATCAGGAATGATGTTGAAGTAATAGAAGGTGATATCAGAAGCTATCACATAGTCAGTGAAGCAACAAAAGATGTTGAAGTTGTTTACCACCAGGGTGCTCTTCCATCTGTTCCAAGATCCATAGCAGATCCCCTTACCAGCAACGAGGTAAATGTAAGCGGAACTCTGAATGTTCTACACGCTGCTCTCGATAGGGGAGTAAGAAGGCTTACATTCGCATCATCATCATCGATCTACGGCAACGCCCCGGAGAGTGTTAAAAGTGAAGATCTTCATGTAAGGCCGCTTTCCCCTTATGCGGTTAGCAAGCTCGCGGGAGAGAAGTACTATCAGGTGTTCTATAATATCTACGGGCTCGAAACTGTGGCAATCCGCTATTTCAATGTGTTTGGCCCCTGGCAGGATCCGGACAGTCCGTACTCGGCTGTAATTCCTCTGTTTATCAAGGCGTACCTGGAAGGAAACCCACCAGTTATCAACGGTGATGGAGAGCAGAGCCGTGATTTTACATTTATTGCAAATGTGGTACACGGAAATCTGCTTGCCGCAGATGCTCCTGAAGCACCAGGCAAAATGTTCAACATAGCATGCAACGGTTCTGTCACAGTGAACCAACTGGCAGAAGAGATAGGCCGGCTCACAGGAAAACCCAACCTGAAACCTCTACACGGCCCCAGCAGGTCGGGCGATGTAAAACACTCCATGGCATCTATACAGAAGGCGAAAAAGTACCTTGGCTATGAGCCCATCGTTTCATTTGAAGATGGGCTCAGGCAGACTGTGGAGTTCTACATGGAACACGGTTTTTAGGAGCTAAACCGAGAATACAACATCGGCATTAGACACCACACGAACGACCACAAAACATGCCGATTATCGTCAAATAGCGCTGCTATTCTTCTCTAACCGGCATGCTTTCTATTTCGTCCGTGAGGCGCTACTACTCAATGTCTATTCTCGGTCAAGCTCCAGGAGCTAAAAGAAGAACCGTACTCCGATTCCCGCGTCAACATCGAAATCAGTTTCCGGTATGACTTCAAGGCTTGCGGCAAGTTCCAGGAATATGTCAATGTTCTGGTTCTGGAACAGGTACTCTATGCCCAGTGGAAGCCTTCCTCCTGCATATACATCGTCGGCGAATGCTACCCAGGCACCCAGACCGTAGTACCACGGGAGCTGCCCCTTGTCTACATTGAAGGTTCCAAAACTGTGCCACAGATAATCGCCGTGCACCATTACCCAGTCGTCTGAAAAACTCCACGCGGTTGCAGCATCAAATGCTCTGGTGGTGCTGGTGAAGTACTTGAACGATATACCTGTGGGGTTTCCGGCGATCAGCCCGAGGCCGATGTCTCCACGGCCCGGAGAGAAGCTGGTGAGCACAATCAGTAGCAGAGTTGTCATAATATCCCTCCCTAATGCGCAGAATCCGCCGGTGTCAGAGAATATGACACCGGTAGATACTGTCTCTTATTTACTCACTTATCGGCTCAGATTTGCCAGATTCCCGGCAAACATCTTAACGTAGTCATCTGTGGGGAAAGAACTGGCCATTACCCGTGAAGCAAGTTCAATGCTCTCCTCAAGAGGAAGTGTGTATCGCATGCTCATGAACCTCTGTCTGAAGGCACTGACCTCTTCCGCTACATTTTCTTTCTTCACAATTACCCTTGCCATCAGTTCGGCAAGCTCACCGAAATCCTCTTCGTTCATTCCGAACCTGGTCATTTCGCTTACGCCGGTTCGTATACCGCTTGAGGTAAGGAAGGTTTCATCATCAGGCAGTGCCTGATAGTTAACAACAATATTGTTTTCCTGAAGCCTGTCGGCTATCTCAGCACCGTCACCGTGGTCAATTACCCTTACAACAACCTGGTGGGTGTGTGTGTAGCCGTCGGTTGGATCTCCTTCAACCTTTAAGCCGTTATCGGCAAGGTGCTTTGCAAATGCCCTGGCATTTGATAGAACCTTGTTCTGGTATTCATCTTTAAAAGCGTTCATCTCGTGGGTTGCAACAAGAAGCCCCAGAAGGGTTGCCAGGTGGTGGTTCGATGTTGAGCCTGGGAAAGCCCTGCTCTTTATGTCGAGCCACAGTTTTCTGAAATGAGTTTTCTTTGCCATGTTGCTTACAATGGCACCTCTCTGAGGTCCGAAGAATGTTTTGTGCGTTGAGCCTGTAACAATATCGGCACCTTCCGCAAGAGGAGCCTGGAACGCTCCGTAAAGGCCGAAGACATGTGCCATATCGTACATCACAACAGGTCTGTTTTCCCAGTCTCTGATGTGATCAGTGAATTTTTTAACAGGTTCAGGGTAGAGGAACATGCTTTTCCCGAAAACAACAAGCTCCGGTCGGGTGCTGTCGAGAAGCTCAATCATCTTCTCTTCGTCGATCCTGTAGGGATTGTCTTTCATCACAGGGAAATTAACACAGTTTTCTTTTCCTGTGGTCGGATTAATTTCTACAAAGTTGAAAAGAGCACCCATAGGCTGGCTTGAAAGATGTCCACCTTTTCCCAGGTCGTTGTTCATCACGGAACGGAGTTTTCTGAATGTTCCCTCAGGTGACTTTCTGTTGACGAATTTTGTTACAGCCTTAAAAACAACCTCGTTGGACATCTGACCGCTTACAGGGCGAAGCTCGGCTTCGCTGCATTCAAAGTATTCGCCAAGGGCCTTCTGAGCCTCTACTTCAATTTCACGGATAAAATCGGTTCCATGATAGAAGTAAACCTCGTTCCCTTTCATTGTACGGTGTTCTGCGTACCTTCCTGCCGGGTCACTGAGCTCACAGATTTTAACTATGGGGCTGGGTGTGTTCTCGCTGGGAATCAGGTTTACGCACTGTCTCTGCCGCCACAGATTGTTGCGTTCAATCCTGCCGAAAAGCTCATTCATTTTAGTGGAGAGATCGTTCATATTCGGTCCTTTCACAAAGTCTCGAGGCTTCCTCTTACTGATACTGCATCAAGCACGATTATACAGGCTCCCCGGTGATTATCAAGGTCACCTGTGATTTCTTCAAC
>CAZRXU010000075.1:0-9793 GCA_964604135.1 uncultured bacterium
AATGGTTACTGAGATTTGGCGGTGTATATCACACCTTGGATACATATAATCATGAGGCTGCATTGTTGTTTAAAGCACCAGAATACTCGTTAATCGATTTCGCTTTTTGGCCGCTTGGGAGTGCAAGCTCTTTGAAACAACTACAGCCAATGATAATGGAAGTTGATTTTGACGAAACAATCACTCAAGTAGATGTTCCGGTATATTTTTTTGTAGGGAAATACGACTTCAATACTCCTTATGAGTTAATAGAAGCATACTATAACGAATTAGATGCTCCCGCAGGTAAGAAACTGATTTGGTTTGAAAACTCGGCACACTCAATTTTCTGGGATGAACCCGAGAGAATCGCCATGGAGATTATTAGAGTAAGAGATGAGGAGTATGCTCAGTACCTTAGGAATTAATTGGCTTTGATTCTGCGCTGCCGAGCGGCGCTTAGTTCAACAATAGCATGATCTTGGCGCAGTCGCTCATGTGTCAACAGGCTACATCATAACTGAGCAAGTTATGCCAAGCATTATGCGTATGGAGGAAGTGAGATGACGTCCAGCTTTTTCGATAGCTCACAAAGAAAAGCCGCAAAAGTCTTCGGATTCGCCTACTTGCCCTCGTTCCTGCTCCTTGCTGCAATCAACTTCGGCATCTTGCGGCCGATGGTCTCCGGGCCGGATCCGGCGCAAATCGCGCGAAGCATCCTTATGCACGAAACGCTTTTTCGAGTGGGCCTCGTTGGCATCATTCTTTATAGCGTTGCCGTTCTCGTGCTAAGCACATCGCTCTACGTAGTTTTGAAGTCGGTTGACCGCAATCTGGCCCTATTCGCCACCTTCAGTCGGCTGGCCCTCGGCTACATCTGGCTCCTAGTCGTGCTAAACCTTTTTGCAGCCTTAAGATTACTGAGTCATCCCGAGTACGCGGGGCTCCCATCCGATCAGTTACCAATTTTGGCACACCTATATCTGTCGGGTTTCGATCAGTACTATGTCGGCCTGTTGCTTTGGTCCCTGGCAAGCGGCGTTGGCGCCTACCTTTGGCTCAAATCGCGCTACATTCACCGCGCCTTAGCAGCTTTCGGCATCCTGGCGAGTGCATGGTGCGCTGGCTGCACCATCATCCTCTTCATCAATCCTGGCTTTTCGAAGACTGTGAACCTATGGTGGTTTGATACGCCGATGGTACTGTTCGAGATCGTCCTGAGCTTCCAGCTTCTATTCTTCGGACTGCGATCACGGGATCTGGAGCTTGAGCATAATGAAACGTACGCATAACGAGTAATGGGTTGGTAACGCACGCCCTTGCGTGCGTCTGCAACCCTGTTGAACTAAACATACCATCCCCTGCCGCTTCATGGATATAATCAGTAGCTTGTACTGAGCAGGAGTCAGTAGAGTTCTCACGGAGGCCCCCGTTGAGACTGCAGGATACGAACAAGTATCAGTTCGTCACCACAGTGAGGGCAAAAGTGCTTTGGAGGTTCCGGGATGGTTACGGTAACCACTGGTAGTTTCAATTGTTTTCTGATCGACTTCAGCTTTTCTCCGCACCGCTGATGAAGAAAACCATAGTATCGTACTTTGCAGAATCCTCTGGGTAAGACATGCTGCAGGAATCGGGCCATGAATGCAAGTACCGGCAGCTTCATCTTCCAGTCATCACGTCAACAGGTCTGTACAGAAATGTTACTTCTCCATCAATCAGAGAGAGAATTCCAAAGGCAGGGTAGAAAGGATGTCGTATGTCTCAAAATCAAGGGGACTCTTTGTTACATGCGGGAAAGTGAATATCCCCCAACAGCGGGAATCTGGGTGTCCCTTGACAGGGTATTGGCTTTATTGCTTTCCATTCATCGACTCATGTCAATTCTGACACTTGCGGAACACTGAGAATCTGCCATATTAAATATGGAGTGCTTTTTACTCATTGGGTAACAGTGGCTTGTTTGTTAGGTTTGTGGTAAATTCTAATACACTAACAACTTATCCTAATATCAAGTGAAGATGCTTCGCTAAATCGCTCAAATTAGGTAGAATAATGAATCTGGTGAACACCTGAATCAACAGAACAGTGGCCATATTCCCTGCTTTTAAGTGCTGCTCTGTTTTTCGGAGCCTTCACAAACAGGGTTCGGCCCAGAAGAGGGTATCGCATTATGGTCAAATTGCACCTTATCATCATACTTGTTGTTTCTGTATTGCTTTCCTTGTCTTGTAGTGATCCCCATCCAGATTTATTCAACGGAGCTGGCACCACAAGAGATTCTCTTCGAATTATGCTTGCTGTGCCAGAAGCGGGAGATATTGATTCCGGCATCGCTGATGTTTCTGATATCGCTCTAATGGATAATGGTGATTACGCCGTACTGGATTACATTGCCTGCTGCATACACATTCTTGACACCGAAGGCAGTGTTAAGTTGCAAATTGGTGGCCGGGGATCGGGACCCGGTGAGTTTAGAGGTCCGTACCCTTTTGCATACTTGGACACAGGAGACTTTGTTGTGCGTGATATGAGAATGGAGAACTGGCAGGTTCTTGATAGCAATGGTTCATCCAAAGAATACTACTCGGATAATTATTTAAATACAATTCTTGAAGTGCAGGCAGGAAGAGATTCAACAATTGTAGTTAAGCAATTGAATATTGAAATAACCCCTGAAGCTCCTGTTGCCACAGTTCAGCTTGTAGCAATTAACGCATACACTGGAGTTCTTCAAACTATCTATTACGAACACTCGGAAGCGATGAGGTCATTACAAACTGACTGTGCTGATTATTACCCTCTGTATGCCGTTGACGGAAACGGTAGTGTAGCAACAGCCACATTGAATCAGGATTCCCCGGAAGTTGATATCTTTAACCGGTTCGGCGAGTGGTCTAGCACCATTCAGTTGGATATGACATATGAGAGAACCAGAGTTGATTCAACCTATAAAATCAGTGGTTTGCCGGTATTGATGCCTATCAGTTTCGGTGACGATACTCGAACATTTACTGTACAAGTTCCAGAGAGGGAGCCTGTCATAAGCGGAATTGCATACGGGCCTGAAAACAACCTTTGGGTCCGGGTTTCCTGGTCACCGCAATCTGAACGCTGGAATATTTTCAAGCCTGATGGCGAATTTGTGAGATCTGTTTTCTTCGATCTATCCACAGTTCAGAATCTTTCACAGCCCTCCCTGCGCATATCAAGAAATGGAATATGCGGAAGAGCTATGTGGGATACAGGTGAAAAAACTCTTGTTATTTTTGCATATGAGTAATATTTGATACCGTAAACAAACAGTGAACCGGGTAGTGAATTTCAGCCTTTTTTGTCATCCCGCCTCTTGAATTCTATGTCTTTCTGCCGAATTCTCTCTTATAAAGAAGAAACCGGGGAAACTGCCATTTCCAACCGGAACCACTTTGCTTCTGTTCAAGTTCACTGTAAGCTCGGGCTTACCGACAGGAAAACGAGTGCGAAATGTGGATTGTAAACCGAGTGCCGGAGTGTGTTGACAATTTCCGCAGTTTTCGCCATCTTCGCGCCTGCGTGTCACTCTGAAGGCTTCAATGGGAACCGGACATTGTTCAGGAGGTTTTGTGCAAACTGCCGGTGCAGTGGTTCAGATTCTTAAAAAGGCGGAAAGCTATGTTTCCGGTGAACATATAGCCAGGGAACTCGGCGTAAGCAGAGCTTCTATCTGGAAAAGTATCAACAGCCTGCGAAAAGCCGGATTCAGCGTGTCCGCGTCAACCAACCGTGGTTACAAACTTGTTTCTGTTCCCGATACTCCCTCTGCCCCGGTGATGTATTCTCTGATCAACACCACTGTATTCGGTCATTCCATTGAATACCATCCGGTGGTAACATCTACAAATGACAGAGCTATGGAACTGGGAGCACAGGGAGCAGCCTGTGGAACTGTGATAACAGCAGACAGACAAACTGCAGGAAAGGCAAGAAAGGGAGAGATATGGCCAAGCCCTCCCGGTAAAAACCTCTACCTTTCTGTCGTTGTTCGTCCTGAAATTTCTCTTGCCGTGTCCGGTGAAGTTGCAGGGCTGGCTGCACAGGCTTTGGGAACAGCTGTTGGCAGATTCTTTCCGGAAGCACCCTTTTCAACCAGAGACTACGGTCTGTTCTTCGATGCTAAAAAGCTTGGCGGAGTGCTGTGCGAAGTTCGCGGTGAAATTGGTCTTGTACACTACATGGCCGCTGGTATTGGGCTGAATGTTTCGCACACTTCCACGGAATTCCACTCAACATCACTGTTTCTTGCAACTGGAAAAATGATATCGAGGGCAGAGCTCACAGTTGCAGTTCTTGAAGAGTTTGAAAAAAACTACCTGAAATGGCAGCGCAATGAATAGAGAACAGGCAGCAGACATTCTTACCAGTCTGCCCATGCACACAATTGAAAGAATGTGCACAGAAACAAGAATTTCAGCATTCGGGAACAAGGCAGAGCTGTGTGCCATAATCAACGCAAAAAACGGTGCCTGCTCTGAAGACTGTACATTCTGTGCCCAGTCGCGAACCACAGGAACTCCCATGATTTCTGCCGGAGAGATAGTTGAAGCCCACCGGGCAAACTCAAAGGCCGGCGTGCACAGGTTTTCCATGGTTACAAGCGGAAAAGGGCTGCGCGGTGAGGAATTAGAAAGGATATGTGAAGCGGCGATACAGAGCAGGGTCAACGGTTGGCTGTGCGCGTCACTTGGGATACTGGGTTTAAGTGAAATGCAGAAACTGAAGAATGCCGGTGTAACCAGATACCACCACAATCTTGAAACTTCGCAGGCGTTCTTCCCTTCGGTGTGTACTACACACAGCTTTGATGAGAGGGTAATGACTATCAGGAGGACGAAACTGGCAGGTATGTCTGTGTGCTCAGGTGGAATTATCGGTATGGGTGAATCAGATGAAGACAGGCTGGATCTTGCATTTTTGCTGAGGGAACTGGAAGTGGATTCCATTGCCCTTAACATCTACATTCCTGTTCCCGGGGCAACTGCCGTTGCCGAACATCTGCCTGAAGAAAAACTTCTTCGAATAATCGGAATGTTCAGAATGGTAAATCCGAAGGCGGAGCTGAGGGTCTGTGCAGGCCGCTTTCAACTGGGTAAGTCTGCGAACAGGATGTTTTCCTTTGGAGTTACAGGGCTTATGACCGGAGAGCTGCTCACCACTGATGGAAGCCTTCCCGGCTCTGACCTCGATCTGATACAAAAGGCAGGTTTAACGCTGTGAATTTTGTGAATACAACCCTTTCAGAACTTGAAAAGCTGGGTCTTAAAAGAACGCTGAGAATTCATTCAGAAGAACTGATAAACTACTCAACAAATGACTACCTGGGTCTGTCAACCCATCCCCTTGTTGTGAAACGGGCTGTTGAAGCTGTTGAGCTGTTCGGGACAGGCTCGGGAGGATCAAGACTTATGGCGGGAAATCTACCCCTGCACGAAGAGCTGGAACACAGACTGGCCCGGCTTACAGGCATGGAAACCGCACTGGTATACGGAAGCGGATTCCTTGCAAACACCGGCGTACTCACAGCACTGGCAGGAAGAAACGATACAGTTTTTTCAGACAGACTGAACCATGCCAGTATTGTAGACGGAGCCATTACATCCAGAGGGAAGGTCTGCCGGTATAGACACTGCGATGTACAGCACCTTTCCGATCTTATAAACAGGGAAACAGGACCTGGCAGAAAAATAATCATTACAGAGTCTGTGTTCAGCATGGATGGAGATATTGCCCCTGTCAGGGATATCTGTGAAGTGTCCCGCAGAAATGGCTGCATACTGGTTGTGGATGAAGCCCATGCGACAGGTGTGTTCGGCCGTGGCGGCGGGATATGCAGCGAGAAGGGTGTTGTTCCTGATGTTGTAACTGGAACCCTCAGCAAAGCTCTGGGAAGCTATGGCGGTTTTGCCGCATGCTCCAGAGAAACAAGGGAATTCCTGATAAACAAATCAAGGAGCTTTGTTTACAGCACAGGCCTGCCGCCAGCCTCTGCCGGTGCTGCTGTTGGTGCGCTACAGGTAATAGAGTCCCGGCAGGTTGCAGGTTCAGAGCTTGTCAGCCGTGCCATGTTATTTAGAGAGTGTTTGAAGCAGGCAGGTTTTAACACTGGAAACTCTGCCTCGCAGATAATTCCTGTAATTGCTGGCGGCAGTTCAGAAACTGTTGCACTTTCACATTCACTTGAGAACAGAGGTATTCTCGCCGTTGCAATTCGGCCACCGACTGTGCCTGAAGGTTATGCCCGTCTACGGTTTTCAGTTACTCTTGGTCACCAACTTGAAACACTTCAGAATACCGTTGAAGAAATGAGAAATCTGAAATGGAACTAGTATTCATCAGCGGCTGGGCAACCTCGAAATACATATGGAACAGAATCGGCAGCTTCGGAATTCCTGTGCGATATATCAACTGGAACACTGTTCTCAAAGGCGATTTCAGCCTGCCTGAACGCTGTATTCTTGTTGGTTGGTCACTTGGCGGCCAGCTGGCAATGGAGCTGAGCATCCGTTCTGAGGTAAAAGGCTTGGTTCTTGTTTCCTCCATGACCTGCATTGCTTCAGGAGGAAACCGACCCGGTATTGATCCTTCCACACACAGGAACATTGTTTCCATGCTGAAACGAAGCAGAGAAGGCTATCTGAAATCTTTCTTCAGAGAGTGCGGTGCTGGAAGAAACGAGCTGCCTGATCTGATAAAGGATTCCTCTGCCTTTTCCACTGAAGACCTGCTGTACAGCCTGGATGTGATGTTCAGCAGGGTTGCTGTTCCGGCTCCGGGCATTCCGGCTACAGTCATCCACGGTACTGCAGACAGAATTATTCCATTTTCATCATCTGAATACATCGCAGAAAAGCTCTTTGAAGGAAATACCCCGCTTCTGCCTGCAGCTGAAGGCGGCCACCTGATTCCTCTGACACACCCGGAGATCGTTACAGAGGAGGTAAAAAAGCTTGCAGAGCGTATTAACTCCTGACACAGAGCTGATCCAGGCAAGATTCTCTGCCGCGTCATCAGTGTATGACAACTATGCGGAACACCACAGACTGATCGCAGAGGAGGTGGAACGGATTGTACTGAACATGAATCCGAAATCTCTTCTTGAACCTGGAAGCGGCACGGGAATACTGTCGGAAAAGCTGAACAGGTGTTTCCCCCGTGCTGTAAAAACATTCACAGACATTGCCCCCGGCATGGTCAGAACCTGCAGAGAAAAACTTCCGGAGTCTCCGTTTGTGAACCACATGCTATGGAACTTTGAAAAGCAGAAGAGCCCTGGAAGCTATGATCTGGTTGTTTCCAGCTGTGCTCTGCAGTGGGCAGTTGATCCCGTTTCCACTGTAAACAACCTGTCTTCAGCCGTCACTACCGGAGGCTATACCGTTCATGCTATTCCTGTACACGGCATGCTTCAGGAACTTCAGGACAGTTTCCGTGCAGAAGGTGTCAGATGGAACCGGCTAGATTATCTGGAGGGCGAACAGTGGAAAGATCTCTTTTTTCACGAAGGTTTTGTTGACTGCGGCTCCTTTCTGAAAGACTTTTCAGTTCGCTACCCGGGATCTGCCCGTGTACTGCATGCCGTCAGGGGTATAGGAGCATCCCTCACCGGACACCCCGGTTCGTTACATGTTACACCGGTGGAACTTAGAAGAGTTCTAAAGCACTACAGCAGAGCGTACGGTGATACCTGCGGAGCAGTGCCGGCCACATACAGAATACAGTTCGTTGTGGCAAGGAAGGTTCTGCCTTGAGATCACTGTTTGTAACTGGCACGGACACAGACTGCGGGAAAACATTTGTAACCGCCGGAATACTGAATGGTTTTATCTCCATGGGAATCAATGCCGTTCCGGCTAAACCGGTGCAGACAGGATGTATCAATGGGGTTTCAGATGATCTGGAGTTCTCGCTGAAAACTGCCGGACTAAGCTTTATGGAAGAAGTAAAATACAGGCTGTGCCCCAATCGCTTCACTCCTGCATGCTCACCGCATCTCGCCGCAGAGCTGGCCGGCAGTTCACTCAGTGCAGCTGCAATGGCTTCCAGTCTGAAAGATCTTCAAAGCAGCTATCAGTGCGTGGTTGCAGAAGGTGCCGGTGGAATACTTGTTCCCCTGGGCGACGGGAAAACCATGCTTGACCTCATGGTTCTGCTGGGCTGGCCGGTTGTTCTAGTGTCCTCTGACAAACTCGGAACCATCAACCACACCCTGCTGTCACTTGAAGCTCTGCGCCGTGCTGGTATTGATGTTGCCGGTGTTGTTGTAAACCACATCACGCCACCATCCCCTCTTATCAGTGCAAGCAACATGCAAACCATAAAAAACTACGGCAGAACTGAGATTCTTGCTGAAATCCCGTACTCGCCTGATTGTTTTCCTGCAGAGTCCTTCCTGGGCATCTGCACACAGCTGAAAGGAATTCTTTCGTGATTGATTACAGAAGAACCGACCTTGAACATCTGTGGCACCCTTACACCGATATACTTGCTTTCGAGCAGCAGAACTTCCCTGTAATACAGGCTGCAGAAGGTGTTCGCCTCCGGGACACAGACGGGAAAGAGTATCTGGACGGTATCAGCTCGTGGTGGTGCGTTAACCTGGGACACAGCCATCCCAACATTGTAAACGCTGTTGTGCAACAAGCATATAAGCTGCAGCACAGTATTACCGGAGGCATATCACACACAGGTATTGTAAGACTGTCTGCAATGCTGTCAGACATCGCTCCAGGTGAGCTAAACCGAGTGTACTACGCTTCAGACGGAGCAAGCGCTGTTGAGGCCGCTGTACGGATGGCAGTTCAGTACTGGTGGAACCTGGGGGTTCCTGAAAAAAAGAACATCATCTCACTTGAAGGGGCATACCATGGCGACACACTGGGCGCTGTTGGTCTTGGTTTCCTTCCGAAATTTCACAAGTCAGTAGAGCATGTGGTAAACAGATCTGTTCAGGCTCCCGCCCCCCACTGCTTTCACTGCCCCTATGCAGACAACTGCTCACTTCAGTGTTTCAGCGGAATGGAAATGCTGCTGAGGGAGAATGCAGACACCACTGCAGCTGTAATTGTGGAACCTGTGTGCCAGGGAGCGGCAGGTATCCGCATATACCCGCCGGAATACATCACGGAGCTCCGGAAGCTCTGTACTGAACTGAACATCCTTCTTGTTGCAGACGAAATAGCCGTTGGTTTCGGAAGAACGGGAGCGATGTTTGCATCTGACCTTGCAGGAATACAACCTGATCTGATGGTTGTGGGAAAATCGCTTACTGGCGGATACCTTCCAATGAGTGCTGTTGTTGCAACCGATGAAGTGTACGATTCATTCCGGCGAAACAATGGCAGAGATCGTACCTTCTATCACGGTCACACATTTTCGGGAAATCCTATTGCTGCTGCTGCAGCAATTGCAGCTCTTGAAGTGTTTGAAAATGAAAACATTCTTGAACGCAGCAGTATTCCTGCCAAACTCATGAAAGAAGCTTTTCTGGAATTCAGCAGCATTCCCGGCGTACACCGGTCTGCTACCCTTGGATGCATGAGTTCTCTTGAGATATCAGATGACGCAGGGGGCAGAAACACAGCTGCGGCAGCAGCTGCGTCCGCCCTTGAAATGGGGCTGTTTATCCGGCCGCTGGGCTCTGTTGTTTATCTGTGGCCACCCCTGATAACACAGAAGCCCGACATGGAGGAAATGCTTGGTATATTCGGCCACTGTTTGAAACACTCTCTCAAGGATGGAATGTGCTGAAGGAAAACTACCTGAGCAGAATGGATCT
>CAZRXU010000075.1:9893-12671 GCA_964604135.1 uncultured bacterium
CTGCCGGTGATCTACACAAAACACCTGAATACACACAGCAACGCACAGATGATGGGAAGGTGGTGGAGGGATGTTATCACAGCAGACAACCCCCTGAGCCGGATACACAGCGGTTTTAACACTTCCGGTTCCGTTGTTGTTGAGAAAACCCAGTACGATGCTTTTTACAGAACAGAGCTGGGCAGCCTGCTTGAGCAGTTGAAAACAACCACTGTTGTGATAACCGGGGTTATGACAAACCTGTGCTGTGAAACCACTGCAAGGGCGGCTTTCGTTCGCGGACTCCGGGTATTCATGCCGGTTGACGGTACTGCAGCAATGAACATGGAGCTGCACAAGGCAACCACATTGAACCTGTCTTACGGTTTCACCAGACCGGTTAGTACTGCTTCAATAGTGGTATCACTTCGGAGTTCTGATGATAACTGAAAAAGTCGTGGTAATCGGCGCCGGCCCCGCCGGTCTTGCAGCAGCACAACAGCTGAAGCTGTACGGTATAACCCCGCTGGTTTTCGAAAAAGACCAGCCTGGAGGTCTGCTTCTTAACGCAAATTCCGTGAAGAACTACCCCGGGGTTCCCGGGGGGACAGCCGGAAGAGATCTGATAAAACTCTTCCCTCTTCCTGAAAAACTCCGCTTCAACAGAGTTACTTCTGTTAAAAGAGAGGATTCAGCGTACCGGGTCGACCTGTCGGATACAGATTGTGTTACCTCTTCCGCAGTAGTTGTGGCATCCGGTACCATTCCCCGGAAGATTTCTGTACAGTGCACACCGGATACACTGATTCTGTACGATGTGAAGAACATCCGGGATATCCCAGGAGACACTGTGGCAGTGATCGGTGGAGGTGATGCTGCTCTCGACTACGCAGTGAGCCTGAGTTCAAAGTTTTCAGTTACCGTTTACGCAAGGGGGGATTTTTCAGGTGCAGTTCCCCATCTGCTGGCTTCTGCAGGAAAGATCAGCCATATAACTCTTCGCCCTGGAACCCCGGATAAAACACTGTTTACCGAGAAAACTATTGTTGTGGCAGCAGGGAGAATTCCTGCTTTGGATTTTATCTCCGGAGAGCTGCTGTCTGCGCCACCGGGCAACGGCTCGTTCCATCTGTGCGGAGACTGCAGCAACGGTATTTTCCGCCAGACTGCCATTGCAGTTGGCAACGGGGTTGAAGCCGCAATGAAAACTGCCGCATACCTTAGAAAGTTGAGTACCCTGTAATGAAAGTTGTTGCGTCCTCCGGCAGAGATGATCTTGCCCGGGTTTACATAGTTGAGTTTGAAAACGGGCTTCAGGTTGAATGTGCAGAATCCGTCCAGCCGCCTCTGCCGCGAGAAAAGAAGTGGGTACTGCTGGTTTCAACTCTGTACGGATGCCCTGTGGGCTGTTCCATGTGCGATGCCGGCACGGAGTACCACGGCCGCCTCTCTGCTTCGGAGATAACTGACCAGATTGAGATGATGGTTCGCAGGCGCTTCCCGGACATGAAGGTTCCTTCTGCACAGTTCAAAGTTCAGTTTGCCAGAATGGGAGAGCCTGCGCTTAACCCCGCTGTAATTGATGTGCTGACGAACCTTCCCGGCAGAATAGATGCCCCTGGATTCATGCCTTCAATCTCCACTGTGGCACCGACGGGAACAAACAGGTTCTTCAAAGATCTTCTTGATGTAAAACGGAATCTGTACTCCCGGGGTAACTTCCAGCTGCAGTTTTCTCTTCACACAACCGACCCGGTTCTCCGCAGAAAAATCATACCGGTTAACACATGGACAATGGCGGAAATAGCGGCCTGCGGCAGGGAGTTCCACAGTACAGGCGACCGCAAGATAACCCTTAACTTCGCCCTTGCGAAAGGTTCTCCCCTTGAACCTGATGTGCTTCTGCAGCACTTCGATCCGGAATGCTTTCTAATTAAAATCACACCGCTCAACCCTACCTACAGGGCAATGGAGAACAATCTTACTTCTCAAATTGAACCGTCTTCAGCTCAGGAAAAAAACGAACTTGTAGAGAGTGTAAGAGACGCCGGTTATCAGGTTATTCTAAGCATAGGGGAAGGCGAAGAAAACCTCATAGGAAGCAACTGCGGGCAGTACCTGAAAGCTCATATCTTTTCCAGTGCCGGCATGCCCCAGGGTTACACTTACCCTATACGGGAACTGGTGGAATAGTACTGCAGACCCTGCTGTATCCTTATTGACTCCGGAAGCTGCAGAGACTGCCTTTCTTTACATGCTGTCCCGGTGCAGTTACATTGCATTCAACAATTTCAGGAGGTCTGAACATGATCACCGCTGCATTACTCATAGCCGTGACTGCTGTGAATCCGGGAGATGGAGATATCGTTACCTCTGTTCACGAGTGGGGTGTTGTTGTGTTTGAAGAAAACCGGCTGCCTGCCATCTGTGGAGGACCGTGGGATAGTTCAGTGGAGAACACTGAATACGAAGCAGTCGCCGAGGCTCCTGTGGTATGGATCTACGGAGAGCCTTTCCAGGGCACTTTTACCGTTACCCCGGGAGACTCTGAAACCATCACATCCGTCTACCCTGCTCCGGATGTATTTGATGGAAATTCCGTGCAGTGGGAAGTTGTCACCACCACGGGCGTTGAGGAATCCCTGCTGTACACAGGCCCATATGCATGGGCAATGGAATACTGGGAGATTGTGCCCTCTCTCCTGCTGTACAACAGCTACTCAGGAGCAACGGTAAATTTCCTTTACTATGAGTGTACTGCAGGCGAGGAATTTACCGGAAATCTGTTTGAGTGGAACA
>CAZRXU010000076.1:0-12445 GCA_964604135.1 uncultured bacterium
GTTTACAGAGTAGAGACCGCAGACGACTTCGTGATTGATAAGTTCGCAATCATCAAGTAGTAGAAGGGAGGAAACCATGAAGCGAACCAGCATGATACTTGCAACCGCACTGGTTGCCTTCCTGCTGTTTCCTGCTGTTGCAGAGGCGTCCTTTGCAAAAACAGGAACTTCAGGTGCCCAGTTTCTCAAGATCGGCGTTGGATGCCGGGGTGTTGCCATGGGCGGAGCCTTTGTAGCAACTGCAGATGACCCGAGTGCTGCCTACTGGAATCCAGGGGCTCTTGTCAGAGTGTCTGGAACACAGTTTCAGTTTTCCGGTACCCAGCTTTACGGAGATATACTCTACGGTAGCGGAATAATAACCCACGAATTGGCTGGAATTGGTACTGTTGGTCTGCAGTTCGGTCTGCTCTCCAGTGGAGATATGCACCGTACTACAGTAGAGAATCCCTCTGGCGCAGAAACATTCACAAGCACAGATATGGTTGTGGGTCTTTCTTTTGCCAGAATGCTTACCGACAGATTCAGCACTGGGCTTACTGCAAAGTATGTCCGTGAATCTTGGGATGATGTATCCGCCGGTGGAATTGCCATCGATCTGGGTACTCTTTACGACACAGGCTTCAAAACACTTCGTATCGGAATGTCTATTCAGAACTTCGGTCCTGAGCTTAAGCCAGGTGGTGAAGCTCAGACCTGGAACAGTGGATCAGACTCAACTACATCATACGCAGCATACGCCATGCCCATGACATTCAAGATTGCTCTTGCCATGGATGTGGTAGATCAGGGACCTCACCAGATCACCGTAGAGGTAGACGGTGTTCATCCTGCGGACAATGTAGAGCAGGTGAATATTGGTACAGAGTACTGGTACAACAACATGATAGCCATTCGAGGTGGCTACAGGGTAAACACAGATGAAGAAGGTCTTACCGCAGGTGCCGGATTCCGCGTACCTATGGCAGGTAAAGCTCTGACGCTGGATTATGCGTATCAGGATTTTAACAGGCTGGGAATGGTTCACAGGGCCAGTCTCGGTTTTTCATTCTAGCTGAATAAGCTGGACAGGCAGGAAGGGTTTTCCCTTCCCAACTCTCGGAAAGGTTTTGAATGATACTGACTGTGGCTCTTACAGCACTTGCCCTTACAGGGTTCAGCCTTAGCTGGAGCTCGCTTCCCGCTGGATCTGACTGTTTCGGATCTGCGGAAGTTACAGTTTTCATTGCTCAGGATGATCTGCTTGCGGTAAGTATTGAAGGTGGGCAGGTGGTTCGTTACGAGATCACCTCTACCATCGATGGCGAAGGATTTCTTCGACGCAGCGGCAGTGCCACAGACAACTCTTTTCCCATAAGTGAAGTATTACCGTACAGTCTGCTTTCATCAGGTGGACATATTGTTTCTGTAACCCTTCGAGACCTTGAGTCTGGAGCCGTGAACCGTGAGGAAATCGAGGTATTTATCGATACTTCCAGTGGTTCGCTCTGGTCAAGCGGAGGTGTCAGGGTTGATCCTGACGGTTTCATCAGGGCATCCGGTTATGCGGTTCTTTCATGGAGCGTTTACATGCCGGACAGCGTTGATGTTCCGCAGGCAGCCTACGCCCTTCTCGATCGATCAACAGATGTTGTTAGAGAGGGATGGCTTGAAAGTGACATTAAGGAAGCGGGAGTGGTTTCCTTTTCCGCAGAAGTGTTACTTAGCGGGCTTGATAAGGGCAGATACAGGTTTTCTGTAGCTGCTCTTCAGGGCGACAGTGTTGTTGCTTCCTCCTCAACCTCGATTTCTCTTCTCGAAGCCTGGGATGTATGGGGTGATGATGTTGACGAGACCGTAACACTCATCAGACCTATAGCCTCTGCTCACGAGATAAGGGAACTTGAACGCGCAGGAGGGCTTGGTGACAGAAACTCTGTGATGGCAGATTTCTGGACAAGAAGAGACAGCAACCCGACAACAAGAAACAATGAGTACCTTGATGCCTATCTTCTCAAGCTTGACTTGATATCAAGGAAGTTCAGTACCACGGGAATCCGTGGTATCAACACTGACAGAGGCGTAGTGTTTGCAAAACTGGGTGAACCCGACATTGTCGAGAATTTCCCTTTTGAAAACGGGTACTACCCCTACATAACTTGGGAATACTTTACACCCTCTCTCTCTTTGTCTTTTACAGATCAGAATGGTTACGGTCTGTACGAAATGGTTGAGGGCTGGGATACAGTGGACAGGGCGTTCAATTCAAGAGAGGATTGGTCTAATGACTAGAAGCTCAACTGCACCTCTCCTTATTTTGGTGTTTTCTGCTGCCGGTATGGGGTTGGCAACGGTGAGTGATGGTAATATTGATTTTGCCATCGACACTGCTGTTTTCAACATTGGCGCGGGAGATACACTTCTGCTTGAAGTATACCAGGAAGCAGATATTGCACAGTTTTCACAGGATTCAGACGGTATGTGTCTGTATACAACAGAGGTATCGCTGGTTTCGTCACAGGGTGACACCATGGCGGTGGATATCTGGAATACTCCACTTTCCTGGAGTGAAGGTGGCAGAGCTGTGAACTGCAAACTGCTCCCTGTGCTTGAGGGCGACTGGATTCTTACAGTAAGCATGACAGATGTGGCGAATGGGATGCAGGGTATAGCGGCAAGGGATCTTGCCGTTGGACAGACCGGGCATTTCAGTGAGATTGAACTGGCCAGAACTATCATGCCTGCTGTAGAGGGTTCAGTTAATTCTCTGCTTAAAGGAAGCATGATTGTATTTCCTGCAGCGTCAACCAGATTTGTTGTTCCAGGAGAGAGTATGCTGTACACTTATCAGGAGCTCTACTCCCTCGGCGGAGCAGATGTCCTGCGATATAGCAGGCTTCTCAATCCCGATGGTGTGCCCATATTTGCCAGGCCTGCTGATGCGATATCCATTCCTGAGGGAATGGAAACAGTCGCATTGACTGACAGCATTGATCTGTCTGTTATTCCAGAGCCTGGTTTGTATAGCATTTCAGTAACCTACACGCAGAGCGGAGACACACTTGGCTCAATAACAAAGCCTTTGGTTGTTGAGTTGTTCAGCCCAGTGGCAGAATCCAACGAGCTTGCTGGAAGTACTTCTTCCAGAAACCTTGCTGAATTCCCGCTACTGCTGAGCCGTAATGAAGTTGAGATGTTCAACAGGCTGGATTCCGACGGCAGGGAACTCTTCTACGACAACTACTGGAGTGACAGGGCTGAAGAACACCGGGGATTTCAGGAGAGAAGCAGATTTGTTGCTTCAAGATTTTCTGCCCTTGGAAAGGAGGGCTGGGAAACAGATAGGGGAAGGGTATACCTGATTTATGGCGAACCCGATGAAGTGGAATCAAACCCGTTCAGCACAACGCAGGCACCGTTTGAGTTGTGGCTGTACTATTCCTCTGATCAGAAAAAATTTGTTTTTGCCGATCTTATGGGGAATGGAAACTACTTTCAGGTGTTTTCCACAGTTGGGGGAGAAATCAGTTATCAGAACTGGCAGGACATGGTTATGAATGTCAGTTCCGGTGGAAATACCGGAGAGGAAGAAGAGTTCTGATATGTCTGGTCAGCAGCTAAAAAGTACGTACCGGGGATTTGTCTCCGGAGTAAGCAATAGATACGAAGTAAAAACTAGTTACGAGGAGGTTCAAATGAACACATTTTCGGGAAAAGGGAGGTATGGTCTTGTGGCCGCCTTCGCTGTTCTCCTGATGCCGCTCCTCGGTATCGGCAATGCCTCAGCGATTGAGGTGAACGATCACGTAAATGTTCGTGTTCCCGATCTGCGGCAGTTCGCTTCTGCACCGGCAGAACACCGGTTTACCTGTCGTGCTGTTACCGATCACGCAGTGTGGCTGGTTGAGGATACCAGTTTTGTCGATGGTAAAGGCGGCTTTGAAGATACTACTTTTGTCCCCAAAATTGTTTGGGGATCCAATGACACTCTAAACATGGTAGACCCTGCAGATTTTGCAGCGCTTACAGCCGCGTTTGAAAACGATGTATGGGGCACTGTGACCGATGTATGCGGTGTTCCTACGGACATTAATGGTGATGGGAAAGTTGTTATTATACTTGCTTCGCTTCCCACTACGTTTAATGATACTAGTAGCCAAACAGCGAACGCCAGAAGGAACATGTACTACGCAGATACTACCTTCAATAAAATTGAAGGTGAAGCGATGGAAGTGTTTTATCTGAACATACATCCGTTCACCAGGGTGGTTGGTTACATGCCCATTTCAACGGATCTGAGAAAATGGAATCTTGCTAACGGCTTGTCCAATCTTTGTCTGAATTCAGTGCAGCCTGCGGAGGAAGAATGGGTCAAACGCGGTATTGCAGGCGTAATGCAGTACAGGTGCTTTGGTTTAACTGCATCTGGTGCACAGAAGTACGGTCTCTGTAAAGCAATGAACGTTTTTTTGATGACTCCGACTCTTGATCTGGCAGCATTATCAGGTTCTGAGTACAATGACTATGCAGGCTCAAGAGGGCAGCAATTTCTTTGGTTTATGTATCTCGCGCAGCGCCAGGGTGATAGTATCATTTCCACGATTGCGAAGGATACCGTGAACACAGGAATGCTTTCAGTGGCTCTTGCCATTGACCCGTCAGCAAAAGTGGAAACTGCGGTTCAAGACGTAGTTGTTCCGCTTTACTTCGACTGGCTCGTGTGCAATCTGCACAACGATTTCAGAAGTGATTATGCCAGTGGGAAATACAAATATGATTTCCTTGCTGGTACAGCAATGGAGGACTGGGCGCATGTAAATCAGGGTACTGCATTTACCCTCAGTTTCAATACGTATCCTATTTCGGGTTTGACCGTTGAGGTGAAAAACGGTATGGTCGCCCCCATCTGGGCTAGTCAGTACTGCAAATTCGAAGGATACACGCAGCCCTGGCTTACTACTCTGAATGCTGAGTACACCGATGGAAGAGGTGCCAATGGTGCTATTAACTCCAGGTGGGAAGGTCTTATAGTCAAGTGCAATGATGAGGCCGATAATTTTGTGTCTGTAGAGACAATAAGTTTTGACTCGCTCTACAACACATCTTTCACACTTACGGAGCCCAACACATACATCATTCTTACAAACAACAATCCAGGTGGAGCTCTGTTGATGAGATATTACATCTCGAATGATACAGTGGTTCCTGATGTAGAGGTTGCTGTTCATCCCAACGTAATAGCAACTCAGTACCTTACAACATACTGTTCTCTGGTTGATCCTGACTCGCTTACAGTAGAAGGCTTTGACTGGATCGGGCCTATTTTTGAGGCAACACTGGGTGATTCCACATTGAATATAAAGATGACATCTTTCTACTCCACCGTCTGGCAGGGTGTATTCAATGCCTGGGCCGCAGGGAACTACGAGCTTTCATACAGCGGCTATGACAGCACTGGTCATTATGTTGAAGCTCTTAGAGATGTTGCTGTTGGTTTCGTTGATACCGATGTCTCGCTGGATATCGAAAGTGCTAGACTTGATGTTCCAAGAAGTGGGGCACCAGCGGGAAGTATGGTTACTCTTGCAGAAACCGGAGCACTTGATTTTGCTATTCAGTCGAGAATGCCTATTCAGGAGGCGCGCGGACGGATGACCGGGATTGTGGCGGGTCCCGTTGCTATTACCGATGTGAATGGAACACTATCATTCGCCAGCAGCTCAAACGAGACTGCTGTATATCGTTACACCGCAAATGGTTGGGTAATGTTAAACAGCTGGCTTCAGGGTGGGTATGTTTCCACTGCAGTTGAAGAGGGCGGAGTTTACGCACTGGGTGAAGGAATTGGTGTATTTTCACCGGAGATTCCAGCACAGCTCGTTCTTAACGGAAACGCACCTAACCCGTTTGCAGCACAGACAGCCATCAGTTTTGGTCTGCCTGTAAGTGGTAACGTTACACTTAACGTGTATGATATGTCAGGTAGACTCGTTACCAACATTGCGAATGAGGAAATGGCAGCAGCTAATCACACTATCGTCTGGGATGGAACTGATTCAACAGGTTCACAGGTTGGAGCGGGAGTTTACTTCTGCCGACTTGAAACTGCTGGTCAGGTTCTTACTCAGAAGATGCTTAAAGTACAGTAGAAAGGGGGGGAACAATGAAAAAGATCAATACGAGCATACTAGCTGTAGTGGCAGCCTCCCTTATTTTGGTGGCTGGATGCTACGAAGGTGGAGTTACTCAACCGCCAGTACTCGGGTATTCAGGATTGATAGCTGCGGGATGGACCGCATTTGAAGCCGGGGATTACAGTGACGCCATGAAAAGTTTCCAGGCCGCAATCGAGATGGATGCAAGCCGACCGGCAGGATTCCTCGGAGCTGGCTGGTGTTCAATTGTAGACTCTGAATACTGGATAGTCGGTGATCAGTACGACTACATGGCAGTTCAGCTGGACGGCGGAACATGGCCTGTAGCAACTGAATCCAAGACGCTTGTTCAGGATAAAAACTGGACTGTGCTTGAATGCATAGATCCAGTGCTTACCGACAATGATATTTTGGTTATCAATTCCTGGGGAACAACCGATTCGCTGGTAGTTGATGGTTATAACGTTTTTATCCCGACTTCAGGGAAACCTGCCATGGATAACGTTGAGATTGGCAAGTGGTTATACAGACAGTATTCCAACAGGAGATTCCAGTATACATTCGATATCGCCGATCCGAATGTTAGGGCTCTGTTTGTAGCAGCGAATGGTTTCTCTAATCACTATGCAAGTGTGGATTCCGTCACAAACGGAGCTTCTGCCAGCACTGTATACCTGAGTGTTCCCTTTGTTGATGTAAAAGTCGGTTCAGATCACTACAATACCTGGTGTATGTACGAGAATGTAATGACCTTCGAGTATGCTACCTACAGCCCTCCTGCTGAGCAGCTTGCATTCGGCACGGATGCAATTGCCGCATACGGCATTCTTCAGAATGCAAGAGGCGGAAACGGCGATGTTCTTTCAGGCGTGGCAATGCTTCTTGGAATTGCTGACGATGATCAGTATTCGTTCAGCCACTATTCGGGTATTACAAGTCTGAAAATGAAGGGAATGGCAGCAGCCATGGCCTTCAGTAATCAGTACTTCAGATCAGCTCTCGGTATTTGCCGGCAGGCAGGTTATGGTCTCAATATTGAAGTTGCAGATTCGAACTTCCTTGTTGAACTTATGCAAGTTATCGAGACAATGCTTCAGTAAAGATACATAAGTATCGAAGAGGAAGGTCGCCGTTTTCGGCGGCCTTCTTTCTTCTATCGCGCCAATCCTGGTGTGCGGCACCAACAACCGTCTCTTCGCGTGTATTCTCCTTCGCCTACAGATGAGCTATCTAAACTGTAAGATGACGCCAACAGGTAAGGTGGGAAGAGTATATAGTCTTTACGACGGAAAGGGGATTACAACTCTTCCGGATTCCTGCGGGCATTAACTACACTCAGTATTCGATGCTGGTATTTGTACTGAATTGATGAAGTTTCTGCGCTGCCTCCGTGTCTGGGCTTCGAGGGCTCTGTTGAATAGAACTACAAAACCTCTCCGTTCTCAGATACAGTAATCAACCGTAACAGAATTGTCTCATCAATATTGTCACGGATGGTGGGATGCATTTCTAAGAGAGAGTATTACTGTATGCCACTGGTAAAACATCTATGGCAGGTCAGGTTCATCAATGGCGAATATATCGAGGTTCCAGTTCCCTGATATCCGGTCAGAACTGAATGCAATCCAGTTCTTTCTGGGGTTCCAGGCAGGGTACTGATCAAGAGCCGGATCATTGGTAAGCTGTATAAGTGAGTCGTTGTTCACATTGATGAGGTAGATCTCGTAGTTCCCTGTTCTGTTTGATGAAAATGCAACCCAGCTGTCACTGGGGCCCCAGGTTGGCTGGATATCATCGGCTGAACTTTGAGACAGTACTTTCTGATCACTGCCGTCAGAGTGTGCTATCATAATGTCCCAGTCATCCGATGATGCTGCTCTGTGCTGAAACAGAATCCATGTTCCGGTTTCAGGGCTGTATGATGGTCTAAGAATGTCTCCATCGGGAAAGCCCTCTTGAAGTGCCGGAAAACCGGTGGAGTCTTCAGGGGTGTGGTCAAAGGGAATCTGATAAAGACGCCAGTTCCCAGTGGAGTTGCAGCAGTAAAGAATGCTGTCTCCGGTCGGATTGTAGGTGGGAAACGCGTTAAGAAGGCTGTCTTGAACATGAATGGTTACGTTGATCCCATTACCGGGAATAGATCGTATCTGGCTCCACATGCTGTCTGCATTAAGCCCAGTGTAGACTATTCTGCAGTTTTCCGCATTCCAGGAGCCCAGAGGGCCCATGAATTCATCCATACCTGTAAATGTACGTACTTGAGGTTCGAGTAAACCCGCAGTGCCAAACAGTCTTGTAGCACCTGAAACATAGGTAGAGAAAAACAGTACATCGCCGTAGGGTGACCACGAGAGAGCCGTATCCGCGTAAGCGCCCGCAACCCACAAAGTGGCTCCGTCGGGCCATACTGTTTCCTTATTAGTGTTGTTGCAGGCTGTAAATAATAGCACAGATAGGATTGCAATAACTAAAAAATACCTCATACTATACCTTACTTTCGGCGTACACAGGTGTTATTTCTGCACCTAGACTGTTCAGCCTTTGAACTATGTTTTCGTATCCTCTTTCAATCTGGTGTACATTGTGGATGACACTTTCGCCATTGGCACACAGTGCAGCGGTGAGAAGAGCCATTCCTGCCCTTATATCAGGGCTGGAGACTTCTGTTCCAACGAGCTTTGAAGGTCCGGAAACCACAACCCGGTGTGGGTCGCACAGAACAAGCGATGCCCCCATGGCAGAGAGCTTGTCTACAAAAAACATTCGCGACTCGAACATTTTTTCGAAGATAAGACTGGTGCCTCTGGCCTGCGTGGCAACAACCACAGCTGTACTGGTAAGATCCGGTGAAAATCCCGGCCAGGGTGAGTCGTAGATAGAGGGAATACCACCGCTTCTGTCGGGCTTAACAACAAGCTCCTGATTCGCAGGAACAACAATGGTATTGTTTTCATGCTGAACCTCCACTCCGAGCTTTGCAAGCCCCGTAACCGTAGGTCTGATTATGAACTCCGGTACTCCTGCAATTTCCACCCGGCCACGGCAGCACGCGGCAAGGCCTATAAAACTGCCTATTTCGATGTGATCAGGGCAGATGGTGTGGGTGGCTCCACGAAGTAACTGACCGGTGCCGTGAACGGTTATTCTGTTTGTGCCTTCGCCTGTGATGCTTGCCCCCATGCTGCGAAGCATTACAACAAGATCCTGAACGTTGGGTTCGCACGCGGCATTGTGTATTACCGATGTACCAGTGGCTACTGAAGCAGCCATAACAGCATTTTCCGTTGCTGTAACACTGGGCTCATCAAGGTATATATCGGAGCCCTTGAGGCCGTTCTTTGCTTCAACTCTTATAAGTCTGCCGTTGAAAGAGACCTCTGCCCCCAGCATTTCCAGAACAAGAAAATGTGTATCTAGCCGTCTGCGCCCAATCACATCACCGCCTGGAGGAGGCAGTTCCACAAACCCCGTTCTTGCGACAAGAGGGCCAGCCAGAAGTATCGATGCTCTTATGGCTTTCGAAAGCTTTTCATTGAAGTTTTTCAGTGTAATTCCTGAGGCGGTGATTGTAACAGTATGCGGATCGCTGTTTTTGTTTACATCTGATCCCAGATCGCGAAGCAAATTCATCATGGCCCGAACATCTCTTATATCGGGGCAGTTGTGCAGTGTAACAGTCTGATCAGTGAGCAGTGTAGCGGCAAGAATGGGCAATGCTGCATTTTTGCTGCCGGAAGGTACAAGAATACCGCTGAGGGCATTTCCGCCCTTTACCAGCCAGTTGCCGCTCGGTGTCATTTGTTGCCTGCCCCTGTTTTGCTTAGAATGGTGTGGTAAAGGTCGGGATGTTCTTCCGGCAGCCATTTCTGCTTGAGCAGCCATCGGATGTAATCGGGATCCCGGGCAACAGTATCTTCAACAAGAGTGCCTCTGTACTTCCCGAAGGAGAATATTCTGACTTCAAGGGGAGAGAAAACAAAATCAACCAGAGCTTTCCAGTCGTTCTGACAATCAAGGCAATTCTTTTGTTTTAAGGAGAAGTGAAGAAGCGACTGAACAAGTTCAGTGTCAAACAGTGCTCTGTGAGCTTCGCCCTGAATGTTCCGGTCAAGGTCGAACCTGTACCTCAGAGCCTGCAGAGAATGGGAGGGGATCTCTTGCCATATCTGCCTTGAAAGCCTGAGGGTATCAATTTGCGTACCTCTGGTAAAGCGTTTAAACAGGGAAGGGTACTGCCTGTTGAGAATTTCGTAGTCGTAGGGAAGATTGTGGGCCGATATGTAGTCTGCCTGCTCTGTCAGTTTTTTTATTTGCCCGGCAATTTCTTCTGCCGCAGGTGAACCGGCTACCATTCTGTTGCTAATCTGGTTTACTGCAGATGCTTCGGGCGGTATGGGAATCGACGGTTTAACAAGAGTTTCAAAAACCTGTTTTTTCCCGGTGAAAGAAAACCCCTTGTACTCTGCCAGCAGAAACGCAACCTCGCATACCTCCGCTGTAGCAGGGTCGGCACCGGTTGTTTCCGTGTCTAAAAACAACACATGCACCGAGTCGCCTACGATTCCACTGAATAGATCGAAAGTATTACCCATAATTGCAATCCTAATGTATGTGCAACCCCAGAGTCAAAGCGTCTGTTTTTGACAAAAGCATGCCGAATTGATTAAACTATGGCAGGTAGGAATTTAACTGAATCTGAAGGGAGAACGAATGAAAAGGTTAGTGCTTCCAGCTTTGTCTGCCGCACTTGTGCTCGCAGCTTGCGGTGCAGCTCCTGTTGAGGTCGCCAGCCCTCTTTCTGTTATTCCGGAAAGAGCCATGATATCAATTGTTCTGAACGATCCGGCAGGAATGGTGAGAAACATAGATGGATACATTGAAGAGGGCGCTCCGATACTGGGAGAGAAACTGCTTGAGAATATTATATGCGGGCAGCTTGAAGTGCCTTCACTGGATTCATTACAGGTAAAATACGGCTTCAATCCTTTCGGTCAGATTGCTTTCTGGATGGAGAGTGCCATGCCACAGAGTAAGGCAATGGCTGTTTCGGCGCCTGATTTTCCTCTGTTTATCTCGCTGCTGGAGGAAATGGAAGTTGAATTCTCTGCTGAAGACCCTGTCAACGGGACTGCTGTTTATTCCATGGAGTCGGAAGAGGGAACCATGTACATGGCCGGTGTGAACGGAGTAGCCCTTATGGCCATGTCGGTTGAGAAGCTTGAAGCACTTATTTCTAATCTTTCAGAAGATGTCGCAGTACAAGTTCCTGAAACCAGTCTTTTCATGCAGTTCAACCTCTCTATGATCGGTCCTATGGCTGTGGCTCAGATGCCAATGGCCAGAATGATGATGACACAGGGAATGGCAGCCGATACAACAATGCCATACTTCGTTCCCGCAATGATGGATGTGTATATGGATGGAATTGAGGTACTTCTTACACAGGCCGATATGCTGGAGCTGACTCTCACCACCGGCGAGGAAGATTTTGTAGTTAAAAAGAAGCTCACTTTTCTTCCCGACACATATCTTGCTGAGATGTCTGTGGATCACCAGGTGCGGAATATGCTTGGTTCAATAGCCAGTGGTGATGTGGCAACTGTACGAGTTCAGATGCCTACCGAGATGGCCTTTGATATTACAAAGGCGTTTACGGAAGTTTTCATTCCGGGAGCAGACGAGGAAATGCTTCGATTTTGGGCTTCAATGGTTTCCAACGGTGCTGTTTCAATCTACAATGACAACTTCTTCCATATTGTGGCTGCATATCAGATGGATGAAGAAATTACAGTGGAAGATGTTGCCCGTTTGTACGCGGAATACCTTGAATTGTTTGTTTTCGAACTTGACGACAGTTCTGAAATGGACAGTTTCTTTTCGGTTCATGACAATGGTGTGATCGACATAAACGGTACAGATTTCTATTCCATGTCAATGACCATAGATACGGATTCAACAGGAACCATGGAATTTGAATACTGGCTAACAGTTCACAATGGTGCTCTTCTTCTGGAAATGGCACCTCAGCCGGGTGTTTTGTTGTCTATTGTCTCCGACGATTACATCCCGGCTGAGCTTGAATCAGATGGGGAGTTTGCCGGAGAGATCAGCCTTGCAGGTTACATCAAGTTGCTTATGTCCATGAGTTCCAACGGAATGGATATACCGGTTTTTGATTCTGATGTTATCATCAGATGGAACGGGAACTACGCAGACGGAGTCATGTCTGGCGAAATGGTTATGGATGGAAGCGATGCTGTTGCTACAGGTTTTGCTTTTTTTGGTTTGATAGCAGCTACTCAGTAGGCTAG
>CAZRXU010000077.1:0-12082 GCA_964604135.1 uncultured bacterium
AGTACCTCCCGTAATAAACGAACAGAGAACGGGGTTGAAGCTCTGTAACTCCTTGTTCCAAATCTCCACATGTCTTTTGAGGAGTCCAGGATAATTACACCACTTGGTGATGGTGAAAATCTGTTCCACGACGGGAATGTGAAAACAACAGAGCCATTTCTGTCAAGGCATACTCCTGAGTATGTTCGCTCGTCGAGAACACGAACCGTGGTGGTGTAATAGGAAGCAGTTAGATTATTCGAGCAGCACAGAGCAGCATATGTTTCCGTTCTGGTTGTCGTGTTCGGAGGTGCGGGATGCTCGAAAACGGCTTCTCCGCTCTCGCATTCAAAAATGTACGCACCGCTAACACCGGAAACACACAGGTATTTGGAGTCCGGGGAAAAGTTCATATAATTACCACTGAGATCATCCCAGATATGCAGTATTTCTCCATTCGAGGCGTTCAGCAACCAGACCTCTCCAGCACACATGGCCAGTGCAATGTACCTGGTGTCATGTGATATCAGAGGAGCGCAATCTCCGGAAAATTGAGGGGGCATGGATATTTCGTAAATCGTGTTGCCCTCGTTATCAAAGGCGTAGAGTCTGGTTTTATAGTCTTCCAGATCATGAGAATACCTACTGGAATAAACGGCCATGCTGCCATCATCGCTCACAGCAAATTGAATGAACACAGGATCTATCGGAATTTCAGTAAAACTTCCATCCGGATGCAGAAGACAGGCATTATCTGCTGTTATTCCATGAGAATCACTTCGATAGATTCCAAGAGAGGCATCTCTTGAGAGCCTTATTCTTACATTGGTCATGGCGATTTCCCCTATTTTTTCACCGAAGCGATTAACAACATAGCCTGGTTGACTGGCTATGCCACTTGGCAAATCGGGGCTGTTGTATAAGTAGTATTCTCCCGGAGGATCGATAATGAAGTTTTCACGCCAGTAATTTTCACCAGCTTTAATCATGTCTGCTTCGATATAAACAGGATTACCTTCCCGGTCATAGAAAGTGTGCAAACCTATGGCAATCACCGCTCTTACCCTGCAGTCAAGCCAGTAGCGGTCTTCTTCCGGAATGGTTTCGTCTTCAAGAATTTCAGCCAGCCAGGGCATGGGATAGCCGTCTGTAAGAGAGGCTTCAAGGTCTTCCGATGTTTCAACCGAAAAGACTTCCTCAACCCAAAGTGAAGAAGTCTCTGTCTGTGCGGTTGCTGCAATAGAGACTACTGCAGCGAGGATGATTGCGTGCTTCATGTACTTCCTTCCAGTGTTCATGAAAATCAGCCTGATATCATGTTGCTTCCAGTCACAGAATTGTTCTTTTCCACTCCTTTCAGATAGTATTGCCTGTTAACCTCTGCAGAACCAGTGCCGCAAGTGAATACGTGCGCTTTACTGCAACTGTGAGCAAATATGGAGGGGGGGGGGTAAGCAGATGTCAATGCACTACGAGTGCTGTACTTTTGTGCTGTGCTGATTTAAGCTTTGCAAACTGAACCAGCCCCTGTCAGATGACAGGGGCTGGTTAATGAGATTTGGTGCTCGGTGCTGCTACCTCACACCGCCTTTGAGGTTTGGGGTTCGCATATTCAGTCATGCCGGTCTGTACAGATACTTTACCTGTTGATATATGCTGCTGTATTCACCGAGGGCCGAAGGTATTGAATCACTTCTTTGTGTAACTGATGGCCATTAATACGGCACCCTGCTTATCTTGAACAACGCAGAACCGACCAACATCAGGAATATCGGTGCCAGGCCTGAGAACCTTGCCGCCCCGGGCTGTTGTTTCTTCAACTGTTTTGTCAACATCATCAACTGTGATGTAAATACCCCATGAGGGAGGCATTCCGGCAAGTTCTTCAGGCATCTGCATTATTCCTGCAACGGCCTCTCCGTTTTGTTTTACAACGGTGTATTCAGAGCACGTGGAGGGGATGGTTTCGTATTCCCACCCGAAAAGATCTTTGTAGAAAGTTTTGGCCCCCTCCACATCGTTAGTCATCAACTCAAACCAGCCGAAAGCACCGTGTTTCATTGCAGAATCATCCATTTCTTTTCCTTTCTGTGTTGACAGTATCTGTTACTGATCGGCACAGGTGAACATATGTATACCAATCTCCGTGTCAATAGCCGGGAAATAGCTTAATACAGTATAGGACCCGGCAGAGAGTAAACCTGTAGTGTGAGTGAAAAGATCCTGACGGGAATCTTAGTGTTCTGTTCTGTTGTCTGTGTGCTTTAGATCAACTCTTAGTACCCAGGCATGAAGGCATGGTATTTCATCCACAGTCAGCGCCGGAAGGGAAACCATGAGTTTCCGGTTGTGAAGTTTCCACTGAATACGGCACTGGCAGCCCAGAAGGCTGACTGCCTCTGGAAGTTCATTTGCCAGAAGGTCTGCTTCCACAGTCAGTGCCCATTTAGTAAAGATTACAAACAGTGTGTCCGGTTTTACAGTGAAGTGCAGACAGCCCTGTTCAGGAACAGCCCTTTCTGTTGTTCCGTAAATGGCCTCGCCGTTTACAGAAAGCCAATTGCCTGTGTCAAGAAGTCTTTCCTGCATGATAAGGGGAATTCGGCCGCTTGCTTCCGGACCGATGTTGAGAAGAAAGTTGCCCCCTCTGCTTACAACACTGATGAGCTCGTGTATCAGCTCTTTTGAGGTGCTGTAGTCAAACAGGCTTTCAGCTCTGTTGAAACCGTAGGATTTGCCAATTCCACGGCTTTCTTCCCATGGATGCCCGGAAATACCACCTGGTACATCGTGATACTCGCTGGAGTAGTAATCTCCGTGGTTGCCCTGCATGTCTTTGGAAAACCTGTCATTGACCACAACTTCGTGTTTTACAGGTGAGTCGTTGTAAAGCCAGGCAAGAAAGTCTCTGGTTTTCCAGTAATCCGATGAATAGTCCCATTCCCCTCCGTCGGAGAAGATAAGAGACGGCTGATACTCTGTGACAAGTTCCCTGAGCTGGAAGTTCATATGAGCGATGTATTCTTCCTCGGGAATGCAGTACTTGCTGACAATGCTGTCGGGAAGAAAGTATCCGGTTTTCGTTCTGTGCGTTTTGTTGCTTTCCCATTCAATGATGGAGTAATAGAGTCCCATTTTGAGACCTGCTTTTCGCACAGATGCAGTAAGGCTTCCAACAAGATCTTTCCCGGGGCCGGTGCTCATGGAATTCCAGTTTGCTTTGCAGGGGCTTTTTGTAGGCCATAAACAGTAGCCATCGTGGTGTTTTGCAGTGAGAACAACGTATCCGGCACCGGATCTCTTGAAAATATCTGCCCATAGATCCGGAGAAAACAGTTCTGCCCTGAACATGGGACCGAAATCACGATACTCGAAACCCGAGCCGTAATTTGCAGTGTGAAAATCTCTGCCGCCATTGCTGCTGTCGTACATGACACTTGCGTAATACCATTCTGCATACGAGGCATAAAGGCCAGGGGCGGGTTTTCTGTACGCGGGAACAGAGTACGGCCCCCAGTGTACGAAAATTCCGAATTTCGCCTTTTGAAACCACGGTGGAACTGGTCTGGAATCAAGGGATGCCCAGTTGTTACTGTATTGTGCTTTTCTCATGTTCTTACCGTATTATCTGCTGACTTTTCTACCTGAAAAGAGCCTTGATCCCCCCGAATGTAACTCTTGCAAGCGGCTGACTGGTGTTTACAACATGGAAGTTGTCTATGTTGAACCAGGGTTCACTGCCGGCGTCGTACCCGGCAGCCACTCCGGATAGTCCAGGCGAAAGGGTGTGTTCGGTGTAATGATAGGTTGAGTTAACAGAGCCGTTAACAGAAAGGCTCAAATCGACTGTGTCGGAACCGGTAACCTCGAAATCCAGCGTGTACCAGATGTTTTCATTCATTGGGTAGAAGGTGTCCTGTGTAAGAATGGTATAATCTCCCGTGGAGTTAACATAGGCAATAAATGTGGCACATACAGGAGGGGCGGCGGTGTATATACCTCCGGCGAAGCACTCGTATGAACTGCTGTTAATTCTGGTAATAAGTGAGAACATGGCCTGTGATCCGGTAAACTCGACATCGCAGCCGATTGTACCGTCTGACCATACAGACGAGCCTATGCACGCATAAGCAGTGATCTTGCCGCCGTTCCAGACAGTTTCAGCTGTGTTGTTTCCGCCCTCGTCTGCTATGATGAAGCTGCCACTGGAATCGGAGGCGAACCAGTAAGATGAAGAGTTGAGGTCACTGCCAATCGGGTATGACTCGAAGTTATCGGAGAAGCTTACAGCAAAGACAACTGCAGGTATGGTAAACAGAAAAACGGTCAATTTCATAGACTAACCCCCGAAACAGTGGATAGTAAACATAAGAACACATACTTAATGCCTAATCTACAGAATTGTGATACTGCAAGGAAGTACCCGGAGGTTTACACTGCAGTACAGGCTACTGGAAGAGTGCTTTGATGCCGGCAAATGTACTGGCTCGCAGGGTCGTGGTGCCGTCATCAACACAGAAGTTGTCAAGTCGAAGAGTGGGAGGTGCATTTTCCTTGCCTACACCCACACCGGACCAGCCGGGTACCAGCAGGTACGTGCTGTCTTTACAGGTGCTGTACGGTGTGCCGTCCAGATTCAGTGTAAGAGATACAGGGTCGGTTCCACTGATCTCAAAGGAAAGAGAGTACCATGTATTCTCGCTGAGAGTGGAAATGTAGCCCATGTTGAGAACAGTGTGTTCTCCCAGGGAGTTCACGTACAGAATCATGGAGTATGCGGCTTTTGACGGAAGCGTATATACGCCTGCCATATAGCATTCTGATGTTGTACTGTTTCCCCTTGCAATAAGCCCGAGGATAGCATCGGAGCCGGTGTACTCGAAATCTACTCCTGCTGTTCCTTCAGACCATATGCCGGAGCCCGTACAGATGTAGGAAATGCCGCTTTTGTCTGTCCATACAGTTTCAACAATATTGTTTCCTCCATCGCTCACAACAACCAGACAGTCGCTGGAGTCTGATCGGATCCAGTACCCGGAATTGCTCAGATCATCTCCGGGTGAGTATGACTCAAAGTTATCGGTGAAGCTTGCAGCAAACACAATTGCAGGTATGGCAAAGAGTGAGATCAAGGGTTTCATGCAATCTATCCTTTCATGATAGAGCGAAATAAACAACACGGCAGCCTATTAAATATGCATACTGTAGATGTATCCAAAGAGATGATGTTGAAGTTGTCCGGGATCATTCCAGTCAGCAGAGGCGCAGCAGGAATTGGAATACAGAGGATCAGTACAGTTTCCACAATGAACCCCTTTATAGCAAGAATACCTAATGAGGTCTCATCATAGCCTATTTTTAGTTTAATCGCAAGTTGTTGTCGATCCTATCCTTGAGGTCTTCACTCAAGGGTCTCATTGCCGAGGTGGAGAAGACAAACTCTATGGGAAAGCCAAAGTATTCGCTTATTCTGAAAGCAAGATCCAGACTGGGATTGTATTCCTGTCTTTCAAGGTAGCCTACTGTTTGCGGGTTAACGCCGATGTGATCTGCAAGTTGCTTCCTCGACAGCCCTCTTTCCACGCGTAGACTCTTCACTCTGTTGTACAACTTTCTCGCTTTCATTCTGACTGTTCCGGAACACCGTATTTCCATGCAAGCATTACACCGGGCAGTGTGTGGGAAAGGTAAATCAGGCTTGCAACAAGAGGTATGGAAATGGTGTACTGGGGGCAGATGTTCATCTTTCCAATCAGTGAAAATGCCAGCATGATTACAAGGCAGATAACAGCGAACCATCCGTAGGATTCGCTTAGTGCCCAGTGGGTAAGAGCAAGTTCACGCTCATCCAGTTTGTCTGCTTTTGTATGGGTCAGTTTCCATATTCCGGACTTCCAGTGAAGCGGTATGAATGTAATTGCCACAACAGCCAGACCGGTAATACCAGCACCGTCGTAGAGGTGTGAGGCGACCCTTCCTCTGAAAACAAAGTAAAAGGCAGTATTCATTACCAGCAGAGCTGCCAGGTTTGCAACTGTGAGTAACTTCAAGTTTTTCATCTTCTGCTCCTTGTATATATGCTACAAAACATTGTAAGTATACGCAATACGCAGTACAAACACAACGGTGCATACAATTGATAAAACGAGCTGGTTAAATACCTGGTCCCACTCTCCTGCAATGTACCGTAATGTAATGTCCCCCTGTACACTTCGTAAACAAGCCTTTACCTGAGTGCAAAAATATGTGATGATTGCCGGATGGAAAAACACACTCGGATTGAGAGAAAATGAGAGTTACACTTGTTTATTCCGGTTTTTGTACAGTCTATCATTCCCTGTATTTCCTGTTCGGTTCTGTGTGTACAGTTTTTTCTGTGCTTGAGGCAGGCCGCGAGTTTACAGTGGGTACCACACTGGGTAACAGGTTTGTGGTATGATACCTAGGCTTTCCCTGTTTTGGTGCTATTTATGGAATGAATATGTCTGACAGCAGGTACGTCTGTACTGTAAACAAGCACCTGGCACCTCTGCTTCCCCATGCGGTTACAGTGGTTTTCCTGGCTGTTATTCTGCCGAGAATGCTGTTGTTTTTCTATCTGGGTGGCGAGCTGCCACAGCCGTCGAGAGATCAGGGGCTGTATATACACACGGCAGGCAGAATACTGCAGGGAAAAGGTCTTTCATTCTCTTCAGATCTGGGGCTGGTGAAGAATCTCAGGAACCCAGATGACAGTCCTCAGCGGTTCTGGACGGAAAACCCCCGTTATGTGTTCGGCCTTGCACCTGTAGAAACTCCCACAGCGGTAATGGAGCCGGGCTATTCCGTTTTGCTGGCCCTTTTCTTTTCGGTATTCGGGGCAGTAAGTGGTTCTGTATTCACGCTGAATATGCTTTTTGCCATTGGAGGAGCTTTTGCAGTAAGAAAACTGGTGATAGAAGTGTGGGGTGCGGAATCCGGGCTTATGGCTGCCGTTCTGTGGTCTCTGTACCCGCCTTTTGTTTACTATTCAGCCTATGCAATGACGGAAACTGCTCATATCTCCATGCTGATGATATCATCCATGTTCGTGCTTTCCGCTGGAAGAGGCAGAAGCAAAGGGTTTCTTGCCGGTGTTGCCACGGGTGCTTTTTTTCTGATAAGGGCCACCGCGTTGTTTCTGCTTCCCCTTCAGCTGCTTTATCTTGCCTGGAGAAAAAATTGGAAAGCTCTGCTGTTCATTGCCGGTGGTTTTGTTGTGGCAGTGTCTCCCTGGGTTGTCAGGAACTGGGTTTCACTTGGTGAGCCGGTGCTTATGCCTACAAAAGGTTCCTTGAATTTATGGATGAGAAACAACCCTGAAGCTCTTGCTCTTGAAGGTATCAATGTGCCGGAGAACATACCTGTGAATAACATCTCCCTTCTGGAGTTTCCCTCAACTGATTCCATTCCCGGAGAACTGGCAAGAAGCAGAGCCCTCGGGTCTTCTGCTTCTGAATACATCCGCAGCAACCCCAGACTCATGTTGTGGCTGGTCTGGAACAGGGCTGTTAGTTTTCTCGCTCCTGGTGGCAGTACCCTGGGTTCCGGGGGAATGGTTGCAGGTCTGATCATTTATCCCCTTATGCTTTTTGGAGCAATTGGCTTGTGGCGGGGCAGATATCACCCTGAAACGGTATTTCTTTTCAGCCTTTTTGTTTTGTATCTTTTGATGCATGCTCTGGCTCACGGCGGGGTGAGGTACAGGTTACCTGTGGATGCAGTATTTCTTGTTGGGGTTGCTCTTGAAACCTGTTGTGGAAGGGGAAAGCGTTGATCAGGTTTGGAAAGATTCTGTTCGTGTTCCCCGAAACACGTTACCCGTCAGGTCAGCCGCCCCTCGGTATTGCCATGCTTTCAGCTGTGGCAAAGCAGTGCGGTGCTGAAACAGCTCTGTGCGATATGTCTTTTCAGAAGAAGCCGTTTGAGCATCTAAGCAGAATGCTTGAGGAATTCAAGCCTGACGCAGTTTCCATAACGGTAGTAACTCCTCAGATAGGGGCAACCCTTACAGCATGTGAAGTTATCAAAAGGTATTCTCCTGAAACCTATCTGATGATTGGCGGGCCGCACGCTACTGTTCTTCCAGTTGAAACCCTTGAAACATCAGGTGCCGACCTTGTGTATTCAGGCGAGGGAGAAATTGCATTCAAGCTGATTGTCGAAGGCACAGATCCCGAAGAGATTCCAGGGGCGTGCTTTGTAAAAGACGGGAAAACAGTTACAGTTCCGGGAAGGCTGCTTGTAGAGAATCTGGATACCCTGCCACTGCCCGACAGAGATATTTTCGATATGAAGAAGTATTTTACAACATGGTATTCCATGGACAGGGTTGATTCCAGTCTGAAAGGAACAACCATTATGGGTACCCGTGGCTGCCCGTATACATGTACTTTCTGTCAGCCCACTCTGTCTGAAATATTTGGTAAAAAAATGCGGAAACGGTCTCCTGAATCTATCGTGGAAGAGCTGCAGCATCTTGTAGACAAGTATTCCATCAGTGGTTTCATGTTTGAAGATTCTACCTTTATAGTAGACCATTCGTGGGTAACAGAAATCTGTTCACTCATGAACAAACGGGGTCTTAAGCTGCGGTGGTGCTGCAATGTCCGTGCAGATCTTCTTACAGAAGAGCTTCTGGATACCATGGTTGGTGCCGGGCTCTCAAAGGTTAACATGGGTGTTGAATCGGCATCACAGAGGGTTCTGGACGATATATACAGGAAGGGAATTACAGTTGAAGGTGTAAGAAAAGCTCTCAGAATGTGTAACTCCCGCGGTATTTACGTTCAGGGTTACTTCATGCTGGGGGCACCTGGTGAAACAGTAGAAGAGATGAAGAATACCATTGATTTCGCTGCAGAAGAACCGTTTGATGATGCTCTGTTCGATATAACTACCCCGTTTCCCCATACTGCTCTTTGGGATATGTCGAAAGAGCTGATAAACGCTGATTACTTTGAGTTTGACTGTTTTCACAAAAGTGTTTACTCGCTGGAGGGGATAACACCTGAGCAGATAGAGAAACTCAAAAAAAATGCTTTCTGGAAGTTTTATACACATCCGGCAAGAATACTGAAGACGGTGCGCACGGTTCTGGGGCCTCGTAACTTCAAACGAACCATGCTGAAGGTGAGGAGAGTATGAGAGAGCTTACGGTAACAATCGATGATGGTGGTATGCACCCGGCTGTGAATACTGCTATTCAGAGATGTATTGAATCCGGAAATGTCAGTAGAGTAAGTGTTATGGCAACAGGCAGTCACTTTTCAGAGGCAACTATGATGGCCCTTGCCGGTGGGGTTCGCGTTGCAGCCCATCTGGACTGTTGCCATGGGCCGTTTCTGCTAAAGCAAAGCAATTTTCCCGAGTCTTTTGCTGCGTGGGCAAGAAAAGCAGATTCTCTTGCAGAATCTGTACAGAAGGAATGGTCTGCTCAGATCGAGAAAATACTTTCAACTGGTGGGGTTGTTACAGCTCTGGACAGCCATCGTCATCTGCACAACCTGCCTGCGTTGCAGAAGGTAATAATAAATTTGGCAAAGGATTACGGTATACGGACGGTAAGGTCTGCAGTGCTTCCCGATAAGATGATGAGGTTTCCGGCAGGGCTTAAGCTCAATTCACTCGGATGTGAGTTGAAACAGACTCTGGAATCGGAAGGGTTGGTTACCGCAGACAGAATGCTTGGATTTGGGAAAGCAGGCAAGATAACTGGAAGGTATCTTAGCAAATACACATCAATCTGCAGCGATGGTACCACCGAAGTTGTTATGCACCCTGCAACCGAAAAAGTGTGGTCATCCGGCCAGCCTGGAGAGCTTGAGCTTATTACCTCTGAATGGTTCGGTGACTGGTGCAGAGGAAACGACTAGTACCCTGTCAGGGAATAACTGTCGCATTCTGCTGGCTCTTTCAAGCCCCAGCGGCGTTACTGGTTCAATTACATAGCGGTGCTATGCGCATAAACCAGTGCCTTACTGGAGCTCGAAATAGCAACGCATTATACCGACACAAATCCCATGACAAGGTACTAGAGCCTTACATATTTCTGTTGGCGCTACTGGCACGGCTTGTGGTGTTCTTTCTTGCAGTATCCGGCTTTTTTCTGGTAGGAGAAGGGCAGGTTCAAGCCAATCTGGCAGAAAACATTGCTTCCGGCAGAGGGTTTATGCTGTCTGAATCAATGTTCCACGATTCGGACCCCAGGCGCGACGCCAGTCTTGAGTTTTTCAGGGAAACAGGCGGTTTTTACGGTGTGCTGCTACCGGAGAAACCCACGTCATTTTTTGTTCCCGGTTTCCCACTGTTCGAGGCGTTTATCTTTGCTGTCGCCGGTATGGGAAACCTGACTGCAGTTGTTGGAGTTCAGCTTGTTCTCGGGCTCTTGACTGTGTTTCTCGGAATGCGAATCGCCTCCCGGTTTGTTTCGGGCTGGTGGTACACGGCAGCCGGGGTGTTTATTGCTCTTGACCCTTTTGAACTTTATTTTCAGGCTGTTCCAGCCACTCAGGCTCTTTTTTCACTTCTTTTCATTGCCGGGCTGTTGTTTTCCATACGCTTTCTGGAGAATACCAGGATTGCAAACGGTGTTGTGGCCGGTCTTGTGTGGGGAATAACATTTATAGTAAGACCTGTTGCATTTCCAATGGTTGTATGGCTTGCTGCAGTGGTTCTAATTGCCGGTAAATTTGCAGTGAAAAGGCTGCCGTCAATTCTTGTTATGCTGTTTTCATTTGCTGTGGTTCTTGCTCCATGGGTACTCAGAAACAGGAACACAATGGGCAGATACCAGTTGCTTCCCCTTCAGGGGGGTGTGCAGATGTGGGAGTACAACGGCAGAATATTTACAGATGCTTTCCTGGGGGAAGCTGAAGGGGCAACGCTGCTTTACGGTCCTGTTCGTCAGGTCTGGCTGCCAAGGCTGAACCAGGCTGAACTGGCTGAATTCCCTGTTTTTACAACGGAAACGGAATTCCAGAGAGACAGCATTCTGTATTCGCGCCAGATCAGTTTCCTGAAGGCTAACCCGCTGGTGTTTCTTCACCTGTCAGCGTGCAGGTTTGCTGAGTTTTTCAAACCCTTTCCCCTTAACAGTTTCTCGCCGGTACACACAATACTGGGGCTGTTGTCTTTTTTCTGGATAGGTGTTTTCTTTTTTGCCGGTATGCATTTAATGGTTCGCATGGGCTGGCAGGGTGTATACACCGCAGGAGTAACGGCCGGGTACATTCTGATGCATCTTCTTACAGCTTCGGGAACTCCCCACAGGGTTGCCCTTGATATTCCACTGGCGATTGCTTCGCTTGTTGCAATGAAATATTCTTTTGAAAGGTTCAAAACGGGGAAATTACCTTCATGAGAATTCTGGTGATAAAGACGCACGCCTTCGGCGATTCGCTTATGGCCACACCTGCGGTTGCCGGCCTTATAGCAGAAGGACACAGTGTTAGTGTTCTTGCCGGTCCATCTTCTTTTCCTGTATGGAGCCGCCTTCCAGGGGTGAGCATGGTTGTTCAGTCTCCAGCCCCCTGCTCTGCGGTTAAACTTATGGTATGGTCTGTGCGGCACATGCAGAGGGGGTACGACAGGGTCATCCATCTGGGTTCTTCGCCGGCAGTTCTGCGGTGGCTCAGATTTCTTACAGGTACACAGGTAACAAGCGGGGGAGATGGTTCAACCGGGTTCGGTATTGCAAAGCCTGCAGCCAGTGACTACTGCAGAATTGCAGGTGTCGAGTGCTCCTCCATCAAACCGGTATTTCCTATTACCCGGGCAGAATTCACAGTTGCAGAGAGATTTGCAGGAGATGGGAAGTATGTTGTACTGGCTCCCGGAGGGGCCAGAAACGCAAGAGAGTATGTACCCTGGAAGAGATGGCCGGTGGACAGGTGGGCCGAAGTGTCCAGGTATATTCAGTCGATGGGGTACAATGTATTTCTTGCAGGTGGAAAACAGGACAGGAAAGAAATATCACCAGCAGGGGGTGTTAACCTGGCAGGGCAGCTTTCATGGGGAGAGACCGCAGCACTTATCGCGAAGGCAGCCCTGTTTGCAGGCAACGACAGCGGCCCTGCACATCTTG
>CAZRXU010000078.1:0-11895 GCA_964604135.1 uncultured bacterium
GATCACAAAGAGTTGTGGAGAAGAATACAGCTTGTGCGAAGCAACACCAGGAAGGCAAAGGTCGCATGGAATGATCCCCGTGTTTCTGTTGTGGAGTATTTTCTAAGTACCGGAGGCAAAGAATCCCAGAGTATTCTGGAGCGAGCTTACCGGGCAGGGGCAATTTTCGATGGCTGGAGCGATTTGTTCAGGTGGGATATCTGGGAAAAGCTGCTGGATGAAGCCGGACACCGAGATTTTGTGGTTGGAGATGCTCTGCCATGGAGCTTTGTTAACACCGGAATAAACCGGAAGTGGTTGATCCGCGAGTACGAAAGAGCTTCTGAGGAAGAGGTTCTTCCCGACTGCAGAGAGGCAGGTTGCAGTTTCTGCGGTGGGTGTAATGGGAAGGTGCTTCCGTTTCCAGAGCCAGTTTTTGTATCTCCAGCGGTACAGCGCCACGAGGAACGCCCTGCTGTAGAGAGGGTACGCCTCCGGTTCTCGAAAACAGGTCTTTCCCGGTTTACATCCCATCTGGACATGGTAAGAATGTGGACAAGAGCTTTAAGAAGAAGTGGTCTCCCGGTGTATTACAGCCCTGGATACGCCAGGCGAATGAAGCTGGTCTTTTCTCAGCCTATTCCTCTGGGAATGGGCAGTGAATGCGAGTACCTTGACTTTCAGCTGGTGGAACCTGTTGACATTAGCATTGTGATATCGTCTCTGCAGTTGGTGCTTCCTGCAGGTTTCAGTATAACTGCTGCAAGGAAAATAACAGGGAAGTACAGGTCTCCTGACGCTCTGGTTACCGCAGCAGAGTATATTATACACGGGGTTGACAGAATTGATAAGCTGGTAAGCTATCTGGGTGAAAATGAACTTGTTTCATCTATCTCAGTTTTAGATAATGACAGAGTGTGTATGGTCTCTGACCCGCACAGCAGAAATTCAAGACCCGACAGGGTGTTAAGCAGTGCCGGTGTGGGGTATGAGTTCATAGTGAGAAGTAACATTTATGTTACAGATCAGACTGGGCAGTTTGTACCGGTTCTGGCTGTAAACGAAAGAGAGAGTATTAAATGAAGGTTGATTTCATAGTCAACCAGCATCCAGAAGTAACAAGAATAGCTGTTATGGAGGATGGTCGACTGATGGAGCTCATCGTCGAAATGGCAGACGACAGGCACATTGTGGGAAACATCTATCTGGGCAGGATCAATGCGGTACTGCCGGGAATGCAGGCTGCTTTTGTAGATATAGGGCTGGAAAGAAGTGCATTCCTTCATGTATCCGATGTGAGGGAAATGCTGGCTGACGAAAAGAGTTTCGCCAGAGCCCTTATAGAAGGAAAGCCTCCCAGAGCTGATGAAACTCGCAGACCAATCGAGAAGGTGCTGGAAAAAGGGAAGAGGATTCTGGTTCAGGTTACCAAAGAGCCCATTGGAACAAAGGGAGCCAGGGTAAGCACAAGAATCAGTATTGCTGGCCGCTATGTGGTAAGCATGCCAGGTGACTCTGTTGCAGGAGTATCCAGGAAAATTACCGATCGGCAGGAGAGAAGCAGGCTTAGAAAAATAGTTCAGCAGGTTAGAACAGAGGGTTTTGGAATAATTGCAAGAACCGCCGGTGTAGAGAAGGACGAAGACAGTTTCAGAACCGATGTCGAGAGAATAGTTAACAAGTGGAAGGAAATAGGTACTCTAACTGTTAAATCTAAAGCACCAGCCCTTCTTCACCAGGAGCACGATCTGATTACCATGACTGTTCGAGACCTTGTTTCTCCCGATGTAAATTCAATAGTTAGTGACTCGCGGGTTGTTGCCAGGCAGATCAAGAAGTACCTGAAAACATTCGATCCTGATGTTGCTGGCAAGGTGAAATACTACAGAGGTAAAACTCCGATTTTCGATCAGTACGGCATAGAGAAGGAAATTTCCGGCCTTGTGCGCAGGGAAGTTCTTCTGAAGAGCGGCGGTTCCATAGTTATCGATCACACCGAGGCTCTGGTGGCTATTGACGTAAATACCAAGAGGTATGTGGGGCGGCGCAGGCAGGAAGACACCATTCTAAAAACCAACATGGAGGCTGCACGGGAAGTAGCCAGGCAACTGCGTTTGAGAGATCTGGGCGGAATAATTGTAATAGACTTCATCGACATGGATAACCTGTCTCACCGCGACAAGGTTGTGAACTGCCTCAGAGCCGAACTGGGAAGAGACAGATCACCAACTAAAACATGTCAGGTAAGCCCCATGGGGCTTGTCGAAATGACCAGAAAAAGGGTTCGGCCCAGCCTTGTTCAATCAATGTCTGTTGCGTGCGAGTACTGCGCTGGAACTGGCAGAATACAAACACCGGTAAGCGTTCTTACCGGAATAGAGCGTTTTCTTGAGAGGGCCGCCAACGGGAAGAAGCATGTTAACCTTGTTGTTACCATTAACCCCATAGTCGCAAAGTATCTCATGGAAGATGATGGAAGGCGTTTGGAGTATCTTACCGCCAGAAGTGACAGGCTCTCGGTTCACATACATGAAGATGACAGAATGCTCCAGGCCGAGTTCAAAGTGTTTTCTCTTGATTCTCACGAAGAGATTACAGAACTGTATCTGCCAGGTTCAAGAGCTTGACCGCGAAGGGCTGAAATAGTATAAGTTTGCGCAGTTCTGACAAGTTACTGGGCTGCGCTATAACAGTGTATATTAATATAAATGGAGGTTGAATTTGTACGCTATCATAAAAACAGGTGGAACTCAATTCAGGGTAGAGCAGGGCATGAAGCTTCTGGTTCCCCATCTAGCAGGCGAAGAGGGGGCTTCTCATGTATTTGAAGATGTTCTTCTTGTGGCCAAAGACGATAAAGTTGTTGTAGGCCATCCATTTATTGATGGCATTCAGGTGTCAGCCAAAATTATCGAGCAGTCAAAAGGTGCCAAGGTGGTGATCTTCAAACGCAAGAAACGCAAAGGTTACCAGCGGAAAACAGGTCACAGACAGCTTCAGACATGGGTACAGATCGAGAAAATTGCAAAGGTTTAGGCCATGCCGCTTGTACTGTCGGGCAGGAAATACGCAAGGGTCGTAAAGGCATCTCTGCGCCAGCGTGCTGGTGAGCTTCAGGGGCAGCTTCCCGGTCTTACGGTTATCATTGTTGGCGAGAATCCGGCAAGCAAGGTCTATGTGGCTGCTAAAGAGAAAGCCTGTGCGAAGGTGGGTTTCAACAGCAGTGTAATTAGCCTTCCCGTCGGGGTTACGCAGACTGAGATTCTTTCCCTTATAGACGAATTGAATGTTGATGACTCAGTTCACGGTATTCTTGTTCAGCTTCCCCTTCCAGAGCATATTTCACCCGATCTTGTTGCAGCAGCAGTTTTGCCCGAAAAAGATGTTGACGGTTTTCATCCTGTTAATGTTGGTAGACTATGGAGGGGCGAACAGGGTCTTATCCCCTGTACTCCGTCAGGTATTGTGGGCCTGCTACACCATCACGACATTCCGTTATCCGGGAAAAACGCCCTGATAGTAGGAAGATCCAACATTGTTGGAAAGCCTATGGCAGCTCTTCTGTTAAGGGAAAATTGCACCGTAACAATTGCTCACAGCCGAACGGTTAATTTGAAGCAGCAGTGTGCCGAAGCAGATATTCTCGTGGTCGCAGTGGGTCGTGCGGAAATGATAAAGAAAGACTGGGTGAAGCCCGGCGCCGTTGTTGTAGATGTTGGTATGAACAGAAGAAGCGACGGTAAACTTGTGGGAGATGTCGATTACGAAGATGTTTCGCCGGTTTGTTCTGCTATTACTCCTGTTCCCGGTGGTGTGGGACCTCTGACAATAGCATTTCTTCTTGAGAACACACTAAAGGCTAGAAATTCACTGCTGGCAGATTGACAAGATTCTGTTTATGTTAGAACCGGAGCAATCAAGTGGTTATTGCTCTGGTTTTTTATTTTATTATTGTGTGGTTGACGAACCAGTCTTATTTATAGTATCTCTTTGCGGGTGATTAACTGTTAACAGGAGTAGTAACAATGGCTGTATTTTCTGTCCTGCTGCTGGCTTTCTTTTCCAGTGTGGATTATCCTGTTCTGGAGCTGTCTGATCAGCTGTCAATTGAAGACCTTGCCTCAATGGAATTTTCCGAGAGGCAGTTGGTTCTTGGTGAATTGAACACGCATTACGAGCAGTTGGAGTTCGGGTCTGGTCCTCTTCTAAGTAGTTCCTTCTCTGTTCCTGAAGGTAGCCTGGTTCTTTTTGATGTCTACAGGCCTCTTACCCCTATAGATCTGGCAATTCTTGATCAGGCAGGTTTCTGGCCGTCTGGTTTTGCCCCGTCTTCTTCTGCTTTTGTTGCTGTGGCAGGTGCGAAAACCGACTTAAATCTTCTCAGGGGTTCAGGTTTTATCAAATCCGTTTCAGAGTGGTCATGGGATGATGCCGTTGTTCCTTCCGATCGGGGCTGGACTGGAGACTGGCTTGTTTCAATGGCTCAGGGTTTTGTTCCGGCAGGCGGCACTGCCGTTTCCGGTCAGTGGTGGCTGGTTTCAGGCCCGGTAGAGCATGGTGTTGTTGTGGCCATCCCAAACAGAGCTGAAACTGCTGTTTGTCACGCAATTAATGCACAGGCAGACGACAGCAGGGATATTACAGGGTTGCCGAATCTTTGGAACTACTACACAGGCCTCGGAGTTCGTATAGGCGTTTTTGATACAGGCGTATGGTCAGAGCATCCTGATCTTACAGGTTCTGTTGTGTCTGGTCCACCGGATCAATCAGGGCATGGAACCGCCGTTTGCGGAGTTATTGCCTCAAGGGGAAATATTGATCTGCAGTGTGAATACAATGGAAGCGGCGGGGCTCCCGATGTACAACTTTACGTAATCAAACGACCGGAGTCTATGACTGCAACAGAGTTTGCCGCCTTCTACACAGAGTTCTACGCCAACGACTGTTTCACAGTGAATAATTCATGGGGTTTTGACGGGTCAACTTCTTACGATGGGTTTTGCCAGGTTGTAGATACCTATGCAAGGAATGGTGGACTGGCTGTTTTCAGTTCAGGAAACAACCCTTCTCCCGGTGCGATCCCCTCACCGGCAATATCAAGAAATGCAATAACTGCAGGGGCTGTTACCTTTCTTCCAGACAGCAGCGGTAATGTGATGGTAGCCTCGTATAGTGGAAGGGGTCCTACGGCAGATGGCCGGATGAAACCGGAGATACTGGCACCTGGTGGCGATTTCCTTGGTGCAACAATGCAGAACGGTGTGGCTACAACAAATGCCATGTACAGTGGGCAGTGGCTTGACGACCCGGAAAACAGGTGGCCGGGTGAACCTTCCTACACTAGGTATACAGGCACCAGTATGTCTGCTGCTTTTGTCTCTGCGGCTTTTGCCATATGCGAAGAAAAGTACGGAGATCTCTTTAACCCGGAGGATGCCATGGCTCTCATGGCAGCCTGCGCAATTCCCCTGAAAAGCAACACAGGTTCTTCTCTGTCCGGATACGCAACTGTATCCAGTGGATACGGGCTTCTTGATGGATATCATCTTCCCGGTACATACTTTTCAGAGGAAGTTGATCGTCTTATGTGGATAAACTCCAGCATCACAGAGGGAACCGGGAGCAAACAGTGGACAATGTATGTTCCGGCGTACTCAAGCTGGATATCCCTCGGTCTTGGTTACTCCGATGTTCCATCAGTTTCCCCCGATCTGCAGGTTGATCTCGATGTAACTCTGGTTTCACCAAGCAGCGTAGAGTACAGGTACCAGTTGCCTTCAGGAGCAACCTCTCCCAGCCCGATGGAAAGGATTGTGGTTGAAAACCCGGAGCCTGGTGCATGGAGTGTGCGGGTTGAGGCAATGTCCTGGGCAGACCCTGGAAACCCGTCTGAACGGCAGCAGTTTGCCGTTGCTGCCTACCGTTTTGCCCGCGATCCGGAGTTGACGGTTTCTTTCCCGGCCGATACAACCATATACGCGCCTCCAGGAAGCGAACTCACCATTCCTGTTACCATCACCAATACAGGTGGGTATGTAGCGGTGGGAGCGTGGGCCCGTCTTCACCCGCCCTCTGTTTTTTCCGGCGATGTTGATGTTCCCGCTTTTATGGGTAACCTTGTTTACAAGAACTCAATAGCATCAGCCGAGTTTACCATTCAGTGTCCGAACCAGCCTGGCACACATATTGTTGATGTTGTTGCTGGCGCCGGAAACCTGGGGCTTGATAATGCTTCCAGTCAGTTCACAGTTGTTCTGGCTTACCCGGATCTTACGGTTTCCATAGCATCACCTGATGTGCAGCCACCTTTTGAAGCAGGGCAGACTGTTGGCTTCAGCGCTGTTGTAAGCAACGACGGAGACGGTCCATCGCCTGCATCCCAGTTAGCCTACTACATTACCGATAATCCGGATTCACTTTCCCAGAGTGTTGTGATGTTTGAAGTGCCTCCTCTTGAAAGTGGAGAAACAGTTTCTTTCAAAGGCAGTTACACTTTCACATATTTTGATATAGGAAACAGGTATCTGGTTTCTGTGGTTGATCCCAACTCCGTTGTAACAGAGAACGATGAAACGAACAACACCTCTGTCTACGGTTCATTTCTCGTGACTGGTGAATACGCGCCTCCGATTAATCTTGTGGCAGTAAGCGGTAACAACGGGTTTATACCTTTGAGTTGGGAACCACCCCATGCTGCCGTAGACGGCCACGGCCTTACATCGTACAGGCTGTACAGGTCTGTAAGTCCTCTGGGGCCTGAGCCGGATCCTGTAGTTGAGCTTGGTACAGATACTCTGGCCTGGACTGATTCGCTGGTTGTAAACGGAATTGGATACTACTACTGGGTAACTTGCGTGTACTCAGATCCTGATGGAGAAAGCCCCTTCAGCAACATGGCCTCGGCAACAGCGCAGGGACCTTCCGGTTCTCTGGGGGGGACGGTGACAGATGTGTACACAGGGCACAATCTTGAGGATGTTGTTGTTTCCATTCTTGGTCTTGGTGTTACAGCCGAAACAGACAACAATGGTTATTATTACTTTGAGGATGTTCCGGTAGGTGCTATTCCTGTAACTGTTGACCAGGATCCCTATGTGTTGTTTTCTGATACAGTGACAGTGGAAGAGAACCAGCACACCGAATTCAATATAGGGCTTATCAGAAGATTTCCTCCACGGATGACAGTTATACCTACGCCATTCACTCCCAACGGAGATGGAGTTAACGATATGGCCTCTTTTGTGTGGCCTGCAGCACAGGGTGCTGTAATAAGGCTTGTTCTTATGAATATTGAAGGTGTACCTATATTAGTGATAACAAGCGCGGAACCTGTCTGGAACGGATGTGACGGCAGCGGGCGTCCTGTTCCTTCAGGTGTTTATATTTTCCATGCTTCGGCTCCTGTAGGGGAGGTGACTGGAACAGTATGCGTAGCAAGATAATTACAATAGCACTGGTTCTTGTTGTGTCTTCAACAGCGGTTTCCGATGTTCTTTACCCGGGGGCCAGAGCAATGGGAATGGCGGGTGCTTTTATTGCTCTTGCCGATGATGCCTGGGCTCAGTGGTGGAATCCTGCAGGGCTTCTCAGATCCGGCAGAATACTGGTCGGATCAGAGTACGCCAGTTTTTACCCCAACATGGACCTTAATTCCATTGACTACGGAGCTGTTGGGTACGTTCAACCAGTTACCAGATTTACGGCCTTTGGGCTCGGGGTCGATTATATGAATGCGTCAGATCAGTGTACCCAGGGGGAGGGGCTTCTGGCTTTGGCATTTAGGCCTGGTATTTTCCCCATCTCTTTCGGGTTTAACGGCCGTTATATGTTCAGGCAGTACGCAGACAACGAGTTTACCGCTTATGATCCTCTGTTTGCCGATGCGGGTCTGCGGGCGAAGGCTGTTTCTGCCGATTTTGGATTCCAGGCGGAATTGGGCAGGCGGGTTACCCTTGCCGGGGTTGCAAGGAATCTAATTGCTCCAGATATAGGCCTGGGCGATCGGGATGTTTTTCCTGTGGAAGTTTCCCTTGGTGCAGCTTTCTACCCCAGGTTCATTACCCCTGTGATTCAGGTGGACTGGTCTTTGGATGATATAGACGGGCAGCGGGATATTGATCTGGCAGTTGGGCTGGAGAAGTGGCTTGGAACTTCATCCACATGGGGGCTTCGGGCAGGTTACAGGGCAAGAACATATGGAAGAGCTTCTGAACTTTCTGCTGGTCTGTCTGCCAGATATGAAGGTTCAATTCCTGTCTCTTTTGATTATGCTTTTTCTCTTCCAATGAATGATCTTCAGTCAACATGGGGCAGACACAGGGCAGGTCTTACGTTCAGATTCGGCGGTTCCCCATGGTACGAGAATGAACCCAGGGCTCCTCTTCCTCCTCTGGTAGACAGGAGAACGTGGGATACAGGAACCGATATGTTTGAAGTGAGCCTGTGGGCAAACAGGGACGTGCAGAATGATTCTCTAACCATGGCTCAGTACGATCAGATACCTCTGAACAGCACCCTGAAACTCGATGAAAAGCAGGTGTTGTACGCTTATTTCCCGTCGAGAGCAACATTCACCGAGGAAGATATAAGGGATCTTTCCGTTGGCTTCAGGGTACCCAGGTATTGGCTTGAACAGAACAATCTGGAGCTGAGGCTTTTAAGGCTTTTCAGAGTAGAAAGCGACAATAGCCTTGTAAGGATGCCTGCCGCGCTCACAGACGAAGATGAAGGGTACTACTATTTTGAAGCTTCTGTGGATCGCATTGGTGACTTCCTGATCTCTGCCAGGCATGCTGAGCTGGTAATGGTTGAGCCCGAAACTGTGTACGGTGCTGTAGACAGTGTTGATATCATAGAGGCAAGTCTCAGTTTCAGGGTAGACAAAGTGTGGATGGACAGAAACAGAATTGATCCTGCAACTCTTGGCCTCACCAGAGTAAGAGGAGGTGTTCCTCTGGATGTAAACTGCAGGCAGATCGATGAGGATCTGAACTATCTTTACTATGAGACAGATCCAATCAATCTGTTCCAGTTTATGATTGTAGCTCGCGAGCGGGAAGGTCTTTCCATGTCAACTATCTACTTCGATAACGCAGTGGCGGAAATAAGAGAAGACCAGTACGCTGATCTTGACAGAGTTGTTCAGACACTTAAGAACAACCCAGGTGTGTTTGTTTCGGTGGAGGGTCATGCAGACAGTGATGGAACATTTGGTTTCAACGACGGGCTTTCAACTGAGCGGGCTTTGAATGTGGCTGCGTACCTTGAATCCCAGCTCAGCGATTACAACATAGAAATAGAGCCTATCTGGTTTGGAGAAAGAAGGCCTGCGGCTGCCAATGACGATGAAGCGGGAAGAGCTCTGAACAGACGGGTGGAAATCGTAATACTACGAAGGTAGAATGGTTTTCAGAGGGAGTAAGTAAATGAGTGCCACATCAATCGTTCTTCTGATTGGGGTTTGCAGTCTCTGGGTTTTCGTAGGGGTTCTTCTTGCGCTTTTTGGTAGAATCAAAAAGGTTCTGGAAGGCATGGATGGTACTCTTGGCGAGATCAGAAGTGATCTGTCCAGGCTTACTCCGGTGGTTTCCGATACTCTGCAGGAGGTAGAGAAAACTGGGCATGAGGTAGGTCAGACTGCCTCTGAAATAAGGGTTCTCACAAGAAGAATCAATTCAGGTGCTGCCGGGTCGGTGGTTAGCGGAGCTGTGAATTATCTGCCGATGTTTGTGGCTGCACTGAAAGTTGCCAGACCTTTGTTTGACAGAGTAAGAAGCAGAAAACAATGAGGAGCTGCTTGCTGTTCTGTTCACTGACTTTAATGATGCTGTTTTGTGTCTCCTGCAAACATGAATCAGTTGGTCCAGTCAACGGCGTGCTGGTTGTGTACAGTGATTCTCTCGCTGATTTCATTGATGGGGGGGGGCTTCAAGAGCTTCACTTGATTGTGGAAACCGTGGATCCTGAAGAGGTATTCAGTTTCTCGTTTGCCAGATTGTCTGAGTTTCAGGGAACTCTGAAAACGAGAAGGACGATACTTTTTCTTGTTGCCCCTTCGGATAAAGATTTGCTGCCAACCGCACTTCAACCAGGGAACAGCAGTGTTTACAGTGGACGGAATGTGTGGTCTCTCGATCAGCTTGTTTTCGGAGCGATTGTTAATCCTGCGTTACCCGAGCTTCCTGCAGGGCTGGTTGATACACTGGAAAACGCATACAATTTTCAGATGAACAACTATATTTTCGAAAGCTTTGTGAGCACCAGCATGACTTCACCCGAAAGAATGGACAGTCTGAAGTCCCTTGGTTTTTCACTTGATGTGCCAAAGTCGTATTTCGTTCGTATCTGGTCTCCTGACGACGGCTTTATTCAGTATCAGAGACAACCTGGTGAAGAGTGTCTTCTTCTGTTCAGCATAAGGATACTTGCTACAGACGAGGAACTCACCGATACAAACGCTATTCTGGCTCGGGAAGCCATGGCAAGAATATTTTTCAGTGATGCTTCTGCAGATTCAGTTGACAGAGCCAGAATAACTGCAGTTCCCATACTGATAAACGGATTGTCGGGGTGGGAACTCACAGGTGTCTGGCGTAACCCGGAATACCTGAACGCAGGTTCTTTTACAACCAGGGTTCTTGACTTGGGCGGCGTATGGTATATTCTTGATATGGAGGTTTATAATCCTGGCCACAGGAAGGAACCATACTTGCGCGAAGGCTGGGTTATCATGGATACATTTTGTAAGGAGTAGGAAGTGCCGCACAAAGAGAACGATATACAGGATCTGTATCAGAAGTGGCTTGCCAGCCCAGCGCCGGCACTTTGTGTAAGACTGGCCGGGGAGCTTCGGCGTTCAGGCAGAAACGCTGAGGCACTGGAGGTTGCTAGGAAAGGTTTGAGTAGCTGGCCGGAAAACATTTCAGTTAATGTTGTTTTCGGAAGATGTGCTCTTGAAGAAAAATTGAATGACGAGGCTCTGGAAGTTTTTGAGAAGGTTATTTCAATCGACCCTCTCAATCTTATTGCAATAAGAAGTCTTGCGGAAATTCACTATGAAAAGGGAAACTGGAATCGTTCAATTGAGCTCTTTGAAGAGTACCTCTTTGAATATCCTGGTGATCCGGAAATAGAAGATCTGCTGAAAAAATCCCGCGATAAGAAGAAAGAAGCGGAGAGAGACGCAAGTGTTACAGGGCAGGACGTTTCTTACCCGGACACAGGTCGAATGGCTTCAATACTTGCAGCGCAGAAGAAAACAGATGAAACCAGTGATGCAGGCAAAACAGAGGTTTCCTCTGCCGGTGCCGACAAACCAGCAGAGCCGCGGAACAGAGCTCCAAGAAGTTTGTTCAATCTGTTCTCTGCTGAAGAGTGCGAGGAGCTTGGGCTGTCAGCCTACGACAAATGAGCGACATCGCTGTATTCAACGGACCAAATCTGGCTTTACTGGGAATTCGCGAACCTGCAATTTATGGAAATACTTCCTCTGTAGAGCTCGAGGAAAAGCTTTCTGAATGGGGCGAGCAGGCAGGTTTCGGTGTGGTGTTCAGGCAGTATGATTCAGAAGGTCAGCTTGTAGCTGCCGTAAATGAGGCTTCGTTGAATTGTGAGGCACTGATTATTAACCCGGGAGGTTTTGCTCACACATCGGTGGCGTTGCTTGATGCAATGCGCGCTTTCAAGGGTCCAGTGGTGGAAGTTCATATATCTCAGATACACAAAAGGGAACCATACAGACACAGAATGTTAACAGCCGGAGGGGCCGGAGCGGTTGTTTCAGGAGCAGGTATTTACGGGTATTATTCGGCAATCGATATAGTACGGGAACTGTTGCGGAGGTAAGCAATAAATGGCTACATCAAATGACTTCAGAAGAGGAATGGTCCTGAATATAGATGGCAGGTATTTCCAGAT
>CAZRXU010000079.1:0-11769 GCA_964604135.1 uncultured bacterium
ATACTTTCCGTACCGGGGAAGATGTATCTGAACAGTACGAGTCAGAGAGAGACAGACTTGACAGAATCAGGCTTGGGCTTACCGAACTCAAGGAAGAAGCCTACATGCAGGGAGACATGGAGCTCGTTGCTCTTATTGAAGAAGAAGAGGCTTCCCTAAGAGCTTTGTTTGTGGATATATCAGGGTTTGAGGCTTCCCTGTCCATGCCGGTCGGTATGGATTCTGAAACCATGCATCAGGAGATGAACAGGCTTATTGCTGCATCAAGAGCCAGTGCGGAAAGGCTTGCTCTGGAAATTAAAAGCACACAGAACATAGTAGAGTACTCTGGAACCGAAGCCGACAGGGAAGATCTGCTGCAGCTTGAAGAGGAGGTTTCCAGAATCCGTCTGGCTCTGCAGGATCTTGCCAGTAAAATGGATTCCGGAATGGCAGCCGATCACGACTGGATGCAGGAAACCCAGTATGGTGTTGCTATTGCCACTTTCATAGAAAGAGAGCTGAAACGGGATTCGCTTAACTACCTGGGGGCTTACTACAACGCGCGGATAGCGGAAAGCTATGCCGAAGGAGACAGCGCCAGGGCAGAGGCTTTCAGTGGGCAGAGACGCACGGAAACCATCGCACTTCAGAACAGAATAGATGAATCCGGTATTGAGTGTGCCAGTTACTTTGAAGACTATCTTGCCCACTACCCGGAAAGCAGGTTTACTGCAGACATCTATGTTCGTCTTGCCCAGCTTTACTACGAAATAGACAAAAACAGCTATCTCGACAGAACAGCAGCCGCTGGAGGAGAATTCATTCCGGTGGATTACTCCAGAACGATCGGTCTGTATCAGAAGGTTCTTAACCAGTATCCCGACAGCGAAGTGGAAGACATAGCTCTTTATTCTCTGGGGTATGCACTGAACGAAATGGGCGACCCTACAGGAGCTGTGGCAAGCTACAGACGGCTTCTGACTGATTTTCCCGAGAGTGATCTTGCCCCTGAAACCTATCTCAGAACAGGTGACTTCTACTTCGACTCGTTCGAGTTCGACAGCGCCTATGTTTTTTACAACAAAATACTCGATTATCCCAATGCCGGATCCATTATCTACCAGTTTGGCGTTTACAAACTGGGGTGGACAGCGTATTTGTTAAACGAATACGAGCATTCAATTGCTCTGTTCGGGTATCTCATAAAAGACAGCCGCAGGATGGACGATCTCGGGCTTGAGCGACGGACAGACATGGTTGGTGAAGCGATTGAATACCTTGCACATGATTTTATGGAACAGAAAACAGGGTCTCCTGTACAGCTTGCCACAAATTTCCTTGATTCTTTTGATGACAACGAGGTCACAGTTGATGTTCTTACCCAGATGGGCGACTTTTACATGGAACAGGGTTTCTGGATAGAATCGGTTGAGGCCTATCAGTCTCTTCTTCAGCGTGATCCGTACAGCCCTGAAGCACCGTTCATTCAGTCAAGAATTGCTGTTGCGTACGAAGGCTCAGGCGATCTTGCAGGTGCTGCTACCGCCAGGGAACAGATTGTAGAGAGTTACGGCCCGGAGAGTGAGTGGGCAACGATGTCTGAAGACTCTTCCATTGTCGCAGAAGTTGATTCTCTTCGAGCGTCTGCTCTTCAGCACTCTATACAGTATCACGCACAGCAGGTAGCAGAATCGGATCCTGGTTCACAACAAGCTCTTCAGAGCTATTCGAGCCTTATTAATAAAATCGAACTCTACCTGGTCGACTATCCTGATTCAAGGGAGGCCTACGAATTCAAGTTCCTTCTGGGTGATTCTTACTACAACACGGGTAATCTCGCAATGGCAGGGGATGTCTATCTTAGCGTTGTTTACGACAGCACTTCCACGCAGCAAAGAGAGAATGCCGCAGTAAACGCCTTCAGCTCATTTGGTCAGGCATACGAGAAACCCGGTGCAGACAGTTTGTATCTGCGCGAAAAGATGCACGAAATCGGTATGTACTACGCTGACACATATCCTTCAGGGGAGTACGCTGCACAGTTCCTGTACAACGACGCGGGTATCCATTACAATGCTGCTGATTTCACCACAGCGCGCGAGTCTTACATGAGGGTTTACAACCAGTTCCCGAATTCGGAATACACTGCCCGTTCTGCAAGGTTCCTGGCTTCGGCTTTCGAAGCAGAACTGATGTTCTCTGATGCAGAGTACTGGTATGGGAAAGCAGCTGACGCTGCGGCCATTACCGGTGAAGATCTTGGAGAAGATGTTGCTGCTCTGGCTGCGGCTGTATCGTATCGTGATGCAGAAGCTCTGGCTCAGTCAGAAGATACTGAGTCTCTTCTTATTGCAGCTGCCAGGTATGAAGAATCAGCAATGGCCCACCCTGGTACTGATGTTGCTCCTGTGGCTCTTTACGACGCAGGAGAAACTTACGCTAAAGCAGGTGATATTACCAGTGCTATCAGGGTTTTCACCATTCTTGCTAATACTTACCCTGAAACAGATCAGGCACCTGAAGGGTTGATGCGTGCTGCGTTCCTGGCAATGGAGGCCGAGCATTTCATTCTTGCCGGAGATACCTATCTGGATGCCTACAATAGGTTCCCCATGGCCGAGGGTATGGCTTCAGCGCTGTACAGTGCTGCTGTGGCATACGAGAATGGCGGAGCTGACGGCCTTGCTATGGGTGTTTACAACCGTATTATTAATGAACAGGCAGCGTCACCGGCTACCATGGTTATCGCACTGGGTAAAACTGGTGACTACCTGTACGATGCTAGCGATTACTACGGCGCAAGGGAGAAGTATCAGACATGCGTTGAAACCTTTGATATGTACAGGGAAGGTCCGGCTGTCGATGCCGCAAGAAGTGCTTTCCGTATAGGGGAAATCGTAAGAATCAACTACGACGCAATGATTGTTACTCCAGAGAATGTTCAGCAGAAAGCCCAGCTTAAGGGAGAAGTAGAGAGCTGGTACGGTAAATCTCTCACATACAATGTCGATGTGTGGTTTATGGCCTCATGTGTTAGGGCAGGCGAACTGTATGAAGATTTTGCTAACTCTGTTGCTTTCATGGATCCACCGGCCGGGCTCACTGACGAGGCTGTTGACGAGTTTTACAACCAGTTGTACGTACAGTTCTACGAGCCTGAGGTTCAGAAAGCAATTAACATTTATGTTACAGCTGTAGAGAAGGCGGTTTCCGCAGGCGTAGACAATGAGTGGGTGAGTAAGGCTGCAGAGAACCTCGAGCTTCTTGCGCCTGGAACGGTTTCAACACTTGGTCTTCCCGGGTATGAGATAGAGGTTGTTGTAGAGGAACCTGCTGATACCACAACAGTTGACGGTGAAGCAGCAGGAGTTGTGGATGATGGAGTTTCAGAAGAGCCCGAGTCAGGAGAGGAGGCTGGTCAGTGACACGGATAGCTCCTGTTATATTACTGCTTGCTCTGATCTTTGCTTCCGCTTATGGTCAGGAAGGTGCTAGTTACGAGGGTGGTCGGCTTATTCTTGAAGAAATTACCATTCAGGGTGAGCTGAGAACACCACAGGCTTTGTTTCTTATGTTGAAGAGCACGCCGAACCTGAGCAATGTGCTTCTAGAGAGAAGTTTTCTTGAGGATGTTGTCAGGCCCATCTATCCCGGGGCTTTCGCATCGGAAACAAGCTTTTCCCTGGCAGCCAGGCAGTCGAATGCCATGCCACTCTACATCAGGTATGGATCTGTTGCAGTGCTGGGAGGGTTGAGTGCCTGGAAATATGCCGATGGAGATAGTAAAACCGGCATGACGTTTGCCGTAATGGGCGGGTTAGATTTAATAGGTAGTTTGCTGTACGACCTTGTAGGTCAATAGATTAACGATTAGAGAAGAGAGAGGAGTCCCTTAATGCGTGGAAACTTGTTTCCCCTGCTGATAGCTTTTGTTGTTTTGATAATACCTGGTGCTGTTCTGGCGCAGGACGAGGAGGCTACAGAAGTCGATTCCACCATGGTTGCGGAGGGAGATTCCACAGTTACCGATTCCACCGCCGTAGTTGAAGAAGTTACGCCGGAAGAAGAAGTAGTTCCCGATACAGTAGCTGTAGATGAAGCAGTTGAAGAGGAAGTTGCAGAAGAGAAGGGTGGTTTTTTCAGCAAGTTCGCAGAGTTTTTCCGGCAGGGCGGACCGGCTATGTGGGCCATCTTGTTTTTCTTTGGTGTGGGAACCGTAATATTCATTGAGAGAATTGTTTTCCTGTTTGGAATAGCCAGTGCCAAACCAGAAGCCTTGATGGCTAGAATTGCATCTCTTATACGAAAGGGCAGTATAGAAGGTGCTATTGCAGCTACAAGCGAGGAGAAATCTCCGCTTTCTAAGATTATTGAAGCGGCTTTAAGAAACTACAAAGGCGTCGAGCGTGATATCCAGAACGCCGTTGATGAAATGGCTCTTGCCGAGATTCCAAGGATAAATGCCAGAATCGGTTATCTTGGTATGCTTGCCAATGTTTCTACCATGGTCGGTCTTCTTGGAACCATATTTGGTCTTATTGCCGCGTTTGCCGCTGTTGCCGCAGCGGATCCAGAGCAGAAAGGTGTTCTTCTTGCCAACGGTATATCACAGGCAATGAACACAACCGCTTTCGGGCTTATCGCTGCTATTCCCATGCTTGTTGCTCATTCTGTTCTTACATCAAAGGCTGACAGCCTTGTGGATGATATAGACAGGTACAGCGTTATGGTTATGAACATGCTGTCGCAGGCCAGAAGGGAAGGCTAATGGCAAAAGCTGCATCGGGGCGAAGTAGAACAAGCAAACATCCTCCTGAGATTGATCTACTGCCTGTGATGAATCTTTTCTGCTGCATTATCCCTTTCCTTCTCTTCAGCGCCACCTTTCTGGAGGTAACAGTTATTGAAATGGCGGCCACAGAAGGCGTGAGCAACAGTACAGCGGGAGCGACAGCAAACTTGATGCGGTCAGAGGAAGACAGGCTTCAGCCCAAAGTAATAATCACCGAGCAGGAGATGTTTGTAGGTACTGCAAGTGGAACGGTTCATGTGGGCTACGCAATGGAAATAGAGTTGAACGGGGAGATGGTAACCACCTACCCATGGGACTCGCTTGCTACCAAACTTGAGGAAGTTCACGATCTTCTTACAGAAGCATATCCTCAGATATCATTCCACAAAATAACAATACTGACCGTGGAGGAAACCAGATACGACAATATAATACAAGCCATTGATCTTGCCGGTGCTGCCGGATTTGATCAGCCAGGTCTGCAGGTTGCCCCGTCTTCATCGGTCAACTCAGCCATGGCGGGAAGGGGTAACTGATGAGTTCACCTTCTAAACGCCACGTACCGCTGCTGCTTGGTTCAGGCAAGTCTGTTGCCATGAGTCGCGGAGGTGACAGAAAGGTAACCCTTAACCTCACTTCAATGATCGATATGTTTACCATTCTTCTGGTTTTCCTGCTTAAAAGCTATTCCGCTGACGGGCAACTGGTAACTGTAAGTGATCAGCTTACCCTTCCGAAAGCGAGAGTAGAGAAGAAAGTAGAGCTCAAACTAGAGATTCAGGTTAACAACTCTGTTATAGTTGTTGACGGCGATCCAGTTGTTGCCGTCGATGCCGAGCTGCTCAGTTCGGGAAATTCTATTCCTGTGCTTGTCACCCGCCTTCGGGATCACCTGGAATATTCCAGACAATCCAGAGGTACACTTACTGAAGATGACATGAAGATCAACATCCAGGGAGATGTGGGCATACCAGCGATTCTGGTACAGCGGGTAATGGCAAGTTGTTCAGAAGCTGGGTATTCCGGGCAGAATCTGGCTGTTATCAAGATCGTCTCCAGTGAGGGTGGTGATAGCTGATGGCAGAGGCAAAAAACAAGATACTCGCAGTTGCTGCAATGCGGGACGGGAAAGTAATTACCAAACTACTTCCTGGAGAGAAGGAAATTACCCTTGGTTCCGGATACAACAACAACATTGCGGTTGAGGTTCCTGGAATTCCAGACTCTATTGTTTTGATCAAGGCAGGGGAGGAGAAGAACACATGGGATCTCCGGCTGACAGATGCAATGGACGCACAGATCACTTCAGCCAACGGATCAAAGCTGAAATTCAGTGATCTCAAAGGTCTGGGTATTTTCAACACAGACGATGACGGAGTTTATGTTCTCAAAGTTAACTACGGTGATCAGGGAGTGGTTAATGTCGGTCCGTTTCTTATTCACTTCGGGTTTATAGACCCGCCGAAAATTGTCGAGAAAAAGGCTCCGCCAAAGAAGAAACCTACTGTAAAGAAAGTGGAGCCAGTTAAGGTTGTGCCCGACAAGAGAATGCTCAAGCTTAACATAGAGGATTCCCAGGGGCGCAGGGAAATTTATCCCAATGCAGGAATAATGACCATCGGTCAGGCCGACTACAACACAATATGTGTGAAGTCGGGCAATCTACCAAGAATACACACCCTTCTTGAGCCCGAACAGGGAAACAAGTACATTCTTCGGTTACTTCCTGAAATCAAGGGTGGGGTTGAGGTTAAGGGCAATGTTGTTCCTTTTACTACCCTTATCGAGAGAAATCTTCTAACACAGGAGAAGCCTGGTGAACCCTACATCTGGGTGTTTGATAAGAATGTTTCAGGTGTATTTACCGTAGGCAATACCGAAGTGTTTTTCAGCTTTGCTGAGCCTCCGGCAGAGATACTGAAGCCCAAGCCCAAACCTGAGGTAAAAAGAGTCCGGCCGAAACCCAGTATTTACAATTGGAAGTATTTTGCCACAAGGCCCCACGAAACAGTGGCTTTCCGCGCTGATCGCAATGAAGACAGCAGATTCAAGGTTCTTCTTGGAATCGGGCTTGCCGCTGCCCTGCTTATGGGTGCTGTTACCGATCGGCTTGTGCTTGTTGTAAAAGAGTCGAAAACACAGATGCTCAGAAATGCTCCCAGTGCAAGAGCAGTTCAGCTTGCTGAAACTCCTCCGGCTTCTGAAGTGGGGCTGGGAGAAGAGATAGTAAGTGACATGCCTGTAGCTGAAATATCAACTTCAGGTGGTGCAACCAGTGGATCTGACGCTCCTGCCGGTGGAGGTGCAGCTGAGGGCGCGGATGCTGCCAGCGATGTTCTCAGTAGTATCGGATTTGCTGCCTACGGTACAGGAGCTGCTGGTGGAGGTGCCGGTTTCATAGGAGATCTTCAGAGTGCCGCATCTTCAGGAACAGGGCTTGCATCAGGTCAGAGCGGTCAGGCTCTTATTGCCGGTGCAGGAGGCGGTGGCTCAGGCGGTATTGCCGGGCTTGCAGGCGGTAGAGGTGGTGTTGCTGCCACGGCAGGCACTGTGAGTTCAAGCGAAATGCAGGCGGCTCACCAGGCGGCACAGGTTACCTTCAGTGCCAGCGCATCAGGTGAGGCTATAGATCTGGGCTACAGAAACATGAGTGATATCAGACGCAAGATCAACATAATCAAGATGAGGGTACAGACCGCTTACGAGAGTCTTCTTAGAAGCAACCCGGGTGCAAGCGGAACTATTACCATAGACTTCTCGATTACTCCAGGCGGTTCTGTTACAGGAGTTTCTGTAAGCTGTCCCAGTTCGCTATCAAGCTTGCAGGGCACTGTCAGCTCGGCTGTAAGTTCGCTTAATTTCGGACCGGCTCCAGAGCAGACAGGCAATCTACCTGTTACAGTTCCTTTCAGTCTGATACCGCCACAGTAGAGGTATTAACAATAGAGGCGGGGGGCTCAGACCCTCCGCCTTGATTTCAGGTAAATAAAAGGGCTGCGGATTGTTCCGCAGCCCTCAGTGGTTTCAATGCAACCGGTTTAGTACATTCCGCCCATTCCGCCCATTCCACCGTCTCCACCGGGCATGGGTTTCTCAGGCTCAGGAATTTCTACTATCACTGCTTCTGTTGTAAGAAGAAGCCCTGCAATTGAACTCGCGTTCTGAAGTGCGCTTCTTGTGACCTTTGTGGGGTCAACGATGCCATCTTTGAACATATCTACATATTCACCGGTAGCAACGTTCAAACCTTCAGTTGATTTCATTCCGCGAACCTTCTCAACAACGATTGCGCCTTCAAGGCCTGCGTTGAGTACAAGCTGGCGAAGAGGCGCCGAAAGTGAACGGAGAATAATGCTGGCTCCAACTTTTTCGTCACCCTCAAGGCTGAGAGCTTCGATGGCTTTTTCACAGCGGATAAGTGCTGTGCCGCCTCCGGGAACAATACCTTCCTCTACAGCTGCTCTTGTTGCGTGGAGTGCATCTTCAACTCTTGCCTTCTTCTCTTTCATCTCGGTCTCTGTGGCTGCGCCAACATTGATTCTGGCAACTCCACCTGCGAGTTTAGCAAGCCTTTCCTGAAGCTTCTCGCGGTCGTAATCGCTTGTTGTGTCTTCAATCTGTCTGCGAATCTGGCCGACGCGTCCCTTGATATCATCTGTAGATCCGCCGCCTTCGATAATAGTTGTGTTGTCTTTGTCGATCTTCACTATACCGCAGGTTCCAAGGTCTTCAACAGTGATGCTCTCGAGCTTGATACCAAGGTCTTCGGTAACAGACTTGCCGCCGGTAAGAACGGCGATGTCTTCAAGCATGGCCTTGCGGCGGTCACCGTATCCCGGGGCCTTTACTGCAGCGATCTGAAGCATGCCGCGCACCTTGTTTACAACAAGTGTTGCAAGCGCTTCACCTTCGATATCTTCGGCGATGATAAGAAGAGGACGGCCCATCTGGGCTACCTTTTCAAGAATTGGAAGAAGATCTTTTACGTTGGTTATCTTCTTCTCATAGATAAGTATGAAAGGTTTTTCAAGAACAACTTCCATGGCCTCCGCATCGGTTACGAAGTAAGGGCTGAGGTAACCCCGGTCGAACTGCATACCTTCCACAACATCAAGCGTTGTGTTCATGGATTTGGCTTCCTCAACACTAATTGTGCCGTCTTTGCCTACTTTTTCCATGGCGTCGCCGATGATTGTTCCTATTTCGCTGTCGTTGTTGGCACTGATTGTGGCAACCTGCTGAATTTCTTCCTTGCCACGAACATCAATACTGAGTTTTTTGAGTTCGTCGGTAACAGCAGTAACTGCGATGTCGATTCCGCGTTTAAGAGCCATGGGGCTTGCTCCTGCTGTAACATTGCGCAACCCTTCACGGTAGATTGACTCGGCAAGAAGGGTAGCCGTGGTGGTTCCGTCTCCGGCCACATCGCTGGTTTTGCTGGCAACTTCGCGAATAAGCTGGGCACCTATGTTCTCGAACTTGTCAGGAAGTTCGATCTCTTTTGCAACAGTTACCCCGTCTTTGGTGATTGTGGGGCTGCCCCACTTTTTCTCGATAAGAACATTGCGTCCTTTAGGGCCCAGTGTAACTTTCACAGCCCTCGAGAGCTGTTCAACGCCTGAAAGGATGGCATGTCTGGCATCCTGATTGAACTTCAGTTCTTTACCTGGCATATCTCTGTCTCCTTAGTTTTCAATAACGGCAAGAATGTCATCCTCGCGGATGATAACCAAATCTTCACCGTTAACCTTAACCTCTGTACCGGAATACTTACCCAGAAGGATTTTGTCTCCCTCTTTAACAACAGGCGCAATGAACTCACCAGAGTCTCCGCGTCTGCCCTGACCCACTGCTACTACAATTCCCTCCATAGGCTTTTCTTTTGCAGTATCAGGAATAACTATTCCGCCCATGATCACTTCTTTGGCCTCTTCGCGCCGAACCACAATTCTGTCGAAGAGAGGCTTAACTTTCACTTCTGCCACTTTATGATCTCCTTTCAAAGAGAATGTTTGTCTGGCACGATGCGAACTGTCTTTTCAGTCTAAATCTGCAGTGCATCACAAAAGCATAGTTTGTGCCAGAGAAACTGGTTTTTGTCTGGAATCTTCCAATTAGTTGCACCGCAAAGATAAAAGCTGCATTTGGCGCGCAGCCGGATTTGCGGCAGAATTAGATTACCCGGTGTCTGTGCCAGTTTGACACATGGTGATTGTCATGGCGGGTTTGCTGGTTTCGTATATTCCCGGAGTAAAGAAGAAATCAGGAATATATGTTTCATACACGGAGGTAAAAATGTCATCCAAAGTTATCATAAATACCACAGGTACAACTCTGGATCAGGTAGGTCAGATAGTAGACGGCGCACTCTTTGAACTGGGTGCGGATGCTGTGGAAGCTATTAGAAAGGCCCGATCCAGCATACAGAGCCTTCTGAATTCAGGAAAGCCCATATACGGAGTAAACACAGGGTTCGGCCGTCTTGCAAGCACTGTAATACAGCCTGATGAACTTGGGCTTCTTCAAAGAAATCTGCTGCTGAGCCATGCCTGCAGCACAGGTGAGCTGTTCCCGCCAGCTGTTGTGAGAACAATGATATTTCTCAGGGTTGTTTCCCTTGCCAGAGGGCGCAGCGGAATCAGGCTGGAAACAGTAGAAGCCCTGATAAAACTGGGTAACAGCAGGTACCTTCCTGTTGTTCCGTCTCAGGGCTCTCTGGGCGCTTCAGGAGACCTGGCTCCCCTTGCACACATGTGCCTTCCCATTCTGGGGGAAGGAGAGTGCATTGATGAGGACGGAGTGATTGTTTCCGGCGCTGAAGCTCTTGAGGAAATCGGAATTTCGCAAGTTGAGCTTCAGGCCAAAGAAGGTCTTGCTCTTATCAACGGCACACAGGCCATGACCGCTGTTATGTGCATTGCAATGCTGGATGCCGAAAGATTAATGGATGCAGCTGACGCCACTGCAGCCATCACTCTTGAGGCTCTTCTGGGTACAGATGCTGCCCTGGATCAGGAGCTTATCGGCCTTAGACCGCATCCAGGCGCTCATGAATCGGCAGCACTGATCAGCCGCCATCTTGCGGATTCCGAAATAGTTCGCAGTCATCCGTTTTGCGGCAAAGTACAGGATGCCTATTCACTCAGGTGCACACCTCAGGTTCACGGCGCCTCCAGGGATGCTCTTAAGTACATTAAGATCACGCTTGAAAGAGAGCTGAAAGCGGTTACAGACAATCCGCTTCTTATGGAAGATGGCCGTGCTGTGAGCGGAGGCAACTTTCATGGCCAGCCGATTGCTCTGGCAGCGGATCATCTAAAGATCGCAATAGCGGAACTCGCCAACATTTCCGAAAGAAGAACCGAGAGGCTCCTGAACCCGGACTTAAGCGGTCTGCCGGCATTTCTAGCAGCATCTCCCGGAATCAATTCGGGTTTGATGATTGCACAGTACACTGCCGCCTCTCTTGTGAGTGAGAACAAGGTTCTGGCCCACCCGGCCAGTGTAGACAGCATTTCCGTAAGCGGCTGCCAGGAAGATCATGTAAGCATGGGCACAACTGCTGCCCGACAGGCATCAGACATTATTAGAAACAGCTGCCATGTGCTTGCCACAGAGCTTGTAGCTGCTGTTCAGGCACACAGATTTCTTGACCGGGGCCGGAAGGGCAAAGGAACACAGAGCACATTTGACACAGTTTCCACAGTGTTTCCACCCCTTGACGCCGACAGGCAGTTCGTGTCAGACATAGAGGCTGTGGCCTGCCTTATACGGGAGGGCAGCTTCAGCCTGTAATAGAATCTGTCGGTTTGAGGTATAGATTTGTCATTGTGTGTTGAACAGATTACACATATGGGGGCGATGAAATTTACCAGCCGCTGTGTGTATTCTGCGCTTCAGCCAGTCTGTATTTTGTGCTTCTTCCACCCGAGCTTGATTGTACCAGTATTCCTTTTTCAATCAAGTCCTGTATATCCCGCAGTGCGGTGTCCTGC
>CAZRXU010000080.1:0-11638 GCA_964604135.1 uncultured bacterium
TGGCTTATGCCTATTCTTGAATCTCCCAGGGGTATTCTGAATGCGCTTTCAATTGCCGACTCTGTTCCTGAAATGGCGGCACTCACACTTGGGCTTCAGGATCTTACAGCAGAAATAGGCATAATGCCTACTCCTGAAGGAACGGAAAGCTTCGCTGCCCGAAGTCTTGTTGTTCTTGCCGCAAGAGCAGCCGGGCTTCAACCCATAGACACCGTTTATGCCGACGTGAAGAATCTTGATGGCTTGCAGAAAAGCATTCGTGAAGCTAAAACTCTGGGGTTTGTTGGCAAGGGCTGTATTCATCCATCTCAGGTTCTGCCGGTAGAGCAGGGCTTTATGCCTTCCGAAGCACAGATAGACAAGGCCAGGAAAATTGTTGCAGCCATGCGTGAAGCTGATGAGAAGGGCCTTGGAGCTGTTGCTCTTGGTTCCAAAATGATCGACCCCCCTGTTGCCAGACAAGCTATGGCGGTTCTGAAGCTGATAGGAGAGTAACCTTTATTCCGAAGAAAACCTATAGACAACTTCACTGGCAAAGAGAGACGGCCACCTTGCAGGAAGTTTGAAAATGCCAGGCTTTCCTCGCAGACCAAGAACTTCCGGCTTGCTGTACCCCAGCTTCTGTGACCAGTAACAGAAATCTTTAACGCTCCAGTACCTCAGATGTTCCCTGGGATCAGAAATGTATGTTACTGGAAATCTGCCAAAGGTCATTCTCAGTCTGTGTGCGATGTAACCAAGGTTTGGTGTTGATATGTAAAGGCCTTTGTTGTAATGCCCTTTCAAGTTCTCGAGCATTACTTCCGTGTTCACCACATGCTCAGCCACCTCAAATATTACTATATGATCCCATGTTCCTTTCAGAGAAACACCTGGCATAGTCAGATCTTTGTTCAGAACAGCGAATCCCTTTTCTTTAACCACAGAAAGGGCTGTTTCGGAAATATCCAGTCCCGTTCCGTTTATCTGCCTCTTTTCTCTTAACACCTGGAGAGTTTCTCCTGTTCCACATCCAATATCCAACACAGAGTCTCCTGTGTCGATAAAACTAAGAATACCCCTTGCCCTGCGCTTTGCCGGGTCAGTTACGATGTGTTTCTCTTCCCTGTCTTTCCAATAATCTTCATAATTCATGGTATAAGCAGTGAGGTTATTCGGGAGAGGCATCTCACCAAATACTTCCTGGAAAGCACTTCTACCTTTTTCACCGCTAATTCTGGGATCTGCCATCGGTTTCCTTTCATTCTGTGAACACTGCAGGAATATACTGTTGCTGCCCCCCACGAAAAAGAAGGTGACGCATGTTAACCTGTTCCCCTTGACAATGGATATATTCCGTTTTCTAATAGAAGCCAGGAGGTATATATAATATCATGAATAAGATAAACCTGTTAATGGCTGCGCTTGCTTTGTGTTCTTCAAATGCTATGGGTTTCGTTTTTTATGATGATTTTGAAGACAATGACATTAATGACTGGGAAGCCAGATGTATTCCGGGATACTGGTCTGTATCCAATGGCAAGGTTCATGGGAGTACCGGCTCTTCTCCTTCTTTTTTGACCCCAATAGGAGCTACCTGGTTTGAAGACGGTGAAATTACCATTAATGCCGGTGGTATTCATGTTTTTGGTATCAGCGCTAGGGTAAATAATGATGACTGCGGTATTTACGCATATGTTTCCCCAAATGCCAATGTCGCCAGAATAAGGCGTGTTGTCAATGGCGTGCAGGGAGATCCTCTAAGTTCTCTCTATGCAAGTTTTCCTTCCAGTGTTTCTTATGAGCTAACACTTACCTGCGCCGGGGAAGATATTTCTTTGTCTATCCACATTCCTTCAACAGGAGACACCTGGGTTTTGAATGCCGTGGATCCATCCCCTCATTCCGGAACTTATGGTTTTCACATGGGCGACGAATCCAATGCCTGGTGGGACTGGATTGAGGTAAACGGAGTCGGGCTGACCAACGCGGATATTACATGGCTGATTACCGATGATCAAAGTCAGGGCGACGGAGATTTTGCCTTTGAACCTGGTGAAACCATCGACCTTGGTATACGGCTGACCAACAACGGCGATGAACCGCTGACGAATGCTTTCGGAATACTTCAAGCTTTGAACTCTGATCTAACTGTTACGCAAGACTATGTTTCTTACGGCACAATTAGCCCCGGAGAAACCCGGTACGGATCATCTGCGTTTGTCGTTCATGCTCCTTCTGTCACTCCGGCCGATGAAGTCTACGATATGAGACTAACGCTTATGGCCGACGGAGGTTTCCAGAAGCAGCTTCTCTTTTCTCTGCCTGTGGGTTGCGGCATTGAAACCAATGTTGAGTCCGGTCAGAGTGAATGGACATGGGAATCTGCCGCTAGCGGATGGGCGAACAACTGGCATGTTTCCTCTGAGAAGAATTACACCACAGGAGGACAATACAGTTTTAAGTGCGGAAGCACAGGTGCAGGCGACTACTCAAACCATCATTTTGCTTCCCTCTTTACCCCTCTCTTTAACCTGCCCCTGGGAAGTTCTCTGAGCTTCTGGATGTGGATTGATGCTCAGATGCTGGATTTTCCTGAAGCTCTTGATGGCGGAATAGTACAGTACCGACGAATCGGAGACTGGATTGATCTTACTCCTGCAGGCGGGTATACCCATGAAATTACTACAGGCTCTACTGGCCCTTTCTCTGACGGCACTGGTGTTTTCAGCGGTGCGCAATCCTGGGCTCTGTGCACCATTCCTCTGCCCGACTCTCTTGCAGGGCCGGGGCAGATCAGATTTTTGTTTGGGTCAGACAATGCCGGAACCAGAGAGGGCTGGTACCTGGATGATATCAACCTCGGCAGAGAAACAGCAATAGAGTCACCATACAGTGCTTCTTTGTATACATCACCTGTACTGACAGTCTCCAGAAATCCTTTCCAGACATCTGTAGGCTTTACCTGCTTTGCGCCGAGTGCCGGGAATTCCTGCATAGATATATACGATATCAACGGCAGACTGATCCGGTCAATAATGTTTACGCAGCAAGACGCTCTTCAAACGCTGTTATGGGATGGAACCAATTCCTCGGGAACACCTGTTTCCTCTGGTGTGTACCTGTCCCGATTGCACGGGTTGAACCAGACAACAGTCAAAGTTATGAAGATCTGAGCTTATCTTATTTATCGAATTCCTCGTCTGAATCGGGTTCGGGCTGTGCGGATCTGATTCCCTTCAGCCTGTTCCACAGCGTAAGCCTTGCAAGAATAGACTGTGCAGCTCCGTAGAAGCACAGATACTTGCAGAAGAACCTTCTGATAAAAATAGACATAATTATTGTCATTCCAGCAATTACGAGGCTGCCGGAAAGAAACAAAGTAAAGATCGTGTGAAATGGGTCGATGGAGCAGAACGGAGCAGGCCAGCCGATGGAGATTACACCATATCTATCAAGAAGAATGGAAGCTATCAGGGCAAACAAAATAAATGTATTGAGGTGCCGAAGCTTGTTGTGAACCTTTCCCGAAGGTGAAAATCTTCCCGGAACATGTATTTTGTAGAGAAACTCCTGCAAAGCCCCGAAAGGACAAACCCACCCACAGTAAACCCTGCCGAAAAATGCGGCAAAAATCAGAGGGAGAAGAAAAATGATTACACCACTAAGACCGAGAAACGCCAGGCCGCCTGCAGTAAAGGCATACTGGAAAGTACCGAGAGGGCAGAAGCACCCCTGCACTCCAAAACCCAGTATCATCAGCGATACACCGCGAACGATATGATGAGCTGAATTCCGTCTCAATCTGTCTTTAAGGCTTCTGCCGTAGTATTTTCTGGAAAGCCATGTTGAAACAGGAAGAAGAAAACCAAGAGCGATAAGAACAATGTTTATACGTCGTAATCCCCCTGAAGGATTGGAGCAAACAGTTCCATTAGTCACCCCGTACCAGTGAGGACACAGCGCAAGCGAATCCGGGCAGGCAGCAGCAGGCGGAAGGCCAAGCGGACAGCCAACCACTGATGGCGTTTGAAGACCCCTGGTAACCGTTGTGTCGGCACAAACTTCACTTGGCGACAAACCCGTGCCTGGATTATCGCAGAAACCGTTGTTATCGTCATCTACAAAGAAAGTACACTGCGGGTTCTCTGAATCGCAGGCTTCGCCTGCTGTGTAGCCAAGCGGGCATGAGTTTTGCTCATAATGAGGTCTGTTGTCTTCCAGTTCTATTACTGCAATTTCTGTAGTATCTGTATTCTCTACTGTATCTGGAAGTTCTGCTTCCGTCTCATATTCTTGTGTTTCATCTTCTGCAGTTTGCTCCTGATCTTCTTCGATGTCTGGAACACTCTCCGTCTCCTCGACAACCAGCGTAGGCTGAGGGCCGGGGTTATCGCAAAAACCATCTGAATCTGCGTCTGTATAAAAAGTGCATCTGGCCGTTTCAAGAACACAGGCATCTGAAGGAGGCAGATTAAGGGGACAGGACGGGCCTGCTGCTACAACAGTATCAGGGACAGATTCAGCAGTTGTGGTATCCGGCTCTGCCTCTGTTACTTCTTCAGGGTCTGTTTCGGTTTCGTTTTCCGCGCCCAGAACATCAGGGCGTGCGTTGTCGCAGAATCCGTCTCCGTTGGCATCGTTGAACAGGGCACACGAAGGGGCATCCGAACTGCACGCCCCTTCCGGTGTAAAGCCAAGAGGACACTGCGCGTAGAGGGCAGACACTGCAACAAGAAGAACGATAAGTTGTTTCACTGCCCCCCCGCAGATACTAGAGTTTGAAGGTTACCTGAAATTCGCCTTTATCCCGCCAAATGTTGCTTGGGAAAGATCCCATTCCCCATTCAAAAGGATGTGCGGAACTTCTGAATACTGTTCTCCGAACAAGGAATCATACGGCCCGTAAACACAAGTCATAAGAGATTCAGGCGAACTGTAGGTATATATTTCATCCCTTCCATCAGGCCACGCTATCTCGAAAAGTAGATTTCCTTTTGCCGGATCGTAGAAGAAAGGTGTGTCGAAGTAGATAGTGGGATCTGTGTCATAAAAAGTGACGGGCTCGGTTCTTTCAAACACCCTGTACCTCATCCCGTCTATGTAGTTGCTGTTGTAGTAAATTCCCAGCTCATTGCTTTCACAGTAGCCCATGGTCACATAGTATTCGAAAAATGTAACCCTATCTTCCGTTGCTCCCGGAGCTTTGAAAAAAGAAATGGAGTTGATAAGCATCGGCTCAGCAAACAAACTGCTTGGCACTACCACCTGGTAGCGCAGTGAGAGGGTTCAATTGCCGCAAAAAGGTTTTGTGCTTGAAAGCCAGGAAGTGCCCAATTCGGCAGAACCGGCGAACATTACGGGAACCAACAACATCAGGAAAAGCAGCGACTTTTTCATTTTCCTGTTTCCTTTCTAAACCAATTTCTGTGCCAACCCAGCACAATCCATATTTCGTGGAACTATAAGTTATTCTGTTGCGCAGCGGTAGCCCCGACCAAACAAAGCTTCCGAACCTTCCGTTAATAGTACACTTCAACCGCGCTGAAGTTTCCGCGGCTCTTTCATGTCTCAGACAACAACCTCAAAGCCGTACGTATAGCCTATCTAAACGATGGCTTAATACCTGCAAAAGTCAACTGATTGAAAGCAAGAATTCCATTCGGAAGATCATAAGCCCCTGATACGGAAAAATCCCAGATGTTGCAAAATTGACAGAACAGAATTCTCTTTTCGCCTGGCCAGATCAGATATACCGCAAGGTTACCCAATGCTGATCGTAAAAGAATGGTTTTTACACGGAAAATCAGCAGTTCCAGCTTCCACAGTGGTCGCGAAAATAGCAGAGACAACAAAACCCAAAACAACCAGGCAGTATCGCATCCAACAATTCCTTTTTATCAGACAGCGCACAATGCGTTTCGTGAAACTATATTCTGTTCTTGCTTTTTCAACAAACAGCAGATGGATACCGCTTTTCAGAAGCCATAAGCCTTTCAGGAACAGGGCTTGACAAAGAAAAATAAAATGAGATATTCCCAGTCCTTGAGTGGCCCGGTAGTTCAATTGGTTAGAGCACCGGCCTGTCACGCCGGAAGTTACGAGTTCGAGTCTCGTTCGGGTCGCCAAGGAAATCTTTTTGGGGGCATCCGGCCCCCTTTTTTACTTTCCCGGTAAGGGCTTGACTTTTCAATATCGTTGTTTAAGATTTGGGAACTGGTTTCTAGAAACGTTGTAAGAACCAGTTTAAGACTCATATTTTCCTGGGCTTCACCGTATGGTATCCTCCCTCTTTACCAGGGAAGTCCAGTTGCCCGCCCCCTCCCACCGGGGGCGGGTTTTATGTATTATTACTTCTGTTTTTTCTACGGGTTATATTTTCCTTCCAGACAATAGCTAAACCCCAAGGGAGTATTATGAAAACTGCCGTAACTCTGTTTTTTACAATGATGTTTCTTGCCTGCGGTAAGGAAGCACCGATCGAAGCACAGAATGAAGTTGAAAACCATACTGCCCGTGTTCTTGAACTTGAGGCAGAGATTGGGCTTGAACTGGGCGACTCCAACTATGTCTTTGGAGTAATACAGGATCTCGATTTCACCTCAGATGGAAATATCGCAGTTCTGGATGCCGGGAAAAATGTTGTTAAGGTATTCTCTTCCCAGGGTGATTTCATGGGAAAGCTTGGAGGAGAGGGAGAGGCTCCTGGTGAATTCCTTAATCCCCGTGGCATAGCCTGCCTTTCCGATGGCAGAATTGCCGTTACAGATCCATTCAGCGGCGAGGTAGAACTGTTTACCTGCAACATGCAGTACTCGGAAACTTTCTCCGGGTTCACTTCAAGAGCTCCTTTTGTGATTACTGCTGCTGGAAACGGTTTTGCCGGAGAATTGGGCGGGATGAACAGAGATGCGGGTATTGTTACAACCTCGGTTGCCCTTTGGGATATGGAATCAGACTCTTCCACTAAATTCTCTGAGATTGAAAACACTTTTTCGCCCGAATTTATGCTTCAGCGGATAATGAAACCGGAAGCAGCCATGTGCGCAGACGAGGAAAACATATACTACGCAACCCCGGCAACAGAACACTACTCGGTCTCAGTATACCCAATGGATCTTTCAACCCCGTATGAGCTTTCCTTTCCCGGCTACACTCCTGTCGAAAAAACTGCCGAAGACCTTGAAGCGGATATTCAGGCATACGAATACAGGATGCAGGGTATGGCTGCTGCCGGTAGGGGCGGGCGTCTCGCCAGTATTACCTATAGCCCGCCTGAGAACTACTACGCAACAGGCTCCATTGGCATCGATTCTGGGGGAAACCTGTGGGTACAACGGGGCTGGGAATCAAACCCCACTTTCGATCTTTTCCCCCCCGGAGCTACAGAACCAGCAGAAACCGTGACGGCTGATCCGGAACTTCACCTTGAAGATTTCACTTTTGTGATAACTCCAAACGGTATCGCTGCTTTCGAGTCAAATCCTGAAGACTTTCCCAGGGTGCTGGTTCTTTCCCTACAGTGATCAATTGACCGACATTGGCTCTGTGGGTAGATTGCCCTGGTATAGCGTTTACTCGTGGCAGTTAACAAAGGAGGGAACATGCGGGGTCTTGTGTTTTTGGGCGTTCTTGCCATGGCAACTGGTCTTGTACAGGCTGGTAATATTGACATTCTGGGAATAAGAAGTGCCGAATACCTTATGGAGCTATCCAGAAATGCTGTTACAGACTGCGCAGACGGAGTTACCTACAACCCGGCTGGTCTTGCTTTCATGGATAATGGTATTCATCTGAATTTCAGCGGCCAGTATATCGGAAAAGACTACACGATAACTGGAACTCTGTTGGGCTCCACCAGTGAGACTGAACTCTCCACAAACAAACCCACCCCCTTCATACCCAACTTCTATGCTGTGTACAAATCAGGCAAACTCGCGGCTTTCGGAGGTTTTACCATTCCCGCCGGAGGTGGCAGTGTAGATTATACAGACGGTCTTTTCATCATGCCTCTGCTGCAGACTGCTCTTGTTCAGGCACAGTACGGACCAACCCATATTGCTGTTTTGAATGACGGACACATGGAGGGAACTTCCGTGTATTACAGAGGTTTGGGTGGTATTGCCTATGCATTCAACGACAAGTTCAGTGCCGGTCTTTCCGGCAGATTCACATCAGGGCACAGAAACTTCAAAGGCGAGGGTTCTTTCTCCGTAATTGATCTCTCCACAGGATCTCCTGTTGGAACAACCTCTGCTGAACTTGATGTAGACAGAGCCGCAAGCGGTTTTTCCGGTGTAATTAGTGTCGACTACAGACCCTCCAACAGAATAAATCTGACTGCTAGATACGAAACAGCAACCGAACTTGATTTTGAGTCTACCGCCAATGTTACATCTACCTGGGACGTGATAATGCCTTACATGGCCAACGGCGCAAAGCAGAGAAGAGATCTTCCAGCTGTTGCGGCAATCGGTGTGGAAATGGTTGTTAACAACAAGTTCCGCCTGGGTGGTTCCGGCAACTACTACTTCATTCAAGCTTCAGATCAAGGCGAAGATGACGGTATTGCCGATGCATACAAAGACGGATGGGAAGCAAACATAAGTGGGCGCTATCAGTTCAATGATATTCTTGCAGGTGCTCTGGGATACAGCTACTCCAACTACGGTGGCTGTGATTCCACCTACACAGATCTGGAATACAACCTTAACGCCGGTCTGCTTTCCGGTGGAATCAACTGGCAAGCCAGCAGCGCGATAGACTTCACCCTTGCCGGTGGTACTACTTTCTTCAGCGAAGGCAAGGGAACCGGTATATACGCAGATGAATCTTTTAACAAAAAGGTTTTATTTGTCGCAGCAGGAGTGAACGCTTCTTTCTGACACAATTAAGTCACGCAGGGGAGGCCAACTGCCTCCCCTTTGTGTTAGGGTTTCTCCGCAGGCAAGGGGAAGGTTTCGGAGCCTTCCCTTTTTTCGTATTTATCAAGGGGAGGGAAAATATGTATTTTGCCGATCTTCAGGAAATAACAGAAGCAGCCGAAAAAGCTGCGGAACGTGAGGGAATTCCATTCTTAATTATCTGCAATCCATCAAGGAAGGAAAAACAGTACACCGCACTGCCATCCAGGGGATTCGGGCTTCCGGAAGGCTTCTTTATAGAGAGGATGGTAAGGCCTTCAGAGGAAAGAGAAGAGCTTGACCCTCCAGAAAAAACCAGCACCAACGGTTTCTAAAAGGCCGCCCGGAAGAAATCGAGCGACCTTTGTGTAAACTGTGTATCAGTGAAGAACCAGCATCTGTGTGGCAGCAGAGCCGGATTGAGAGTTGATAACAACGCTGTAGTATCCGGAAGGAAGACCGGAAGCATCGAAACTGAGGCTTCCGGTTCCTTCTGAAAGAACTCCGTCATGAACCGTTGCTGCAACTCTGCCGGAAACATCGTAAACAAGAACGGTTGCTGATGATGTGGCTGGCATTGTGAAGTTCACTGCGCAAGTTCCGCTTACCGGGTTGGGCACTGGAGTAAAAACTTCAGGAGAAGATGCAAGAGGGGTTCCCTGCCCTTCTTCAATACCTGTCTGGGCAGCAACGAACATAAGCGCAGGGTCTCCGAGAAGGTTGTTCTCCTCCAGAACCCAGTTCTGCATTGAAATACAAACATTGGCCTTAAACTGATCTTTTGAAATAGAGTGTGTTACGCCGATTTCATACTGATGGTCAACAAACAGAACCTGAGCGAAGTAAAGTTCAAGCCACTCACTGGCCCCCAGGTTAGGAGCAGCTCCCCATCCGTAGTTTGAGTTGAACATAACCGCAACAGCTCCACCCTGCCCCCGAAACATCAGCCTTTCGGCTATTGATGCAATGTTTTGTATACTGCCGGCAAGGCAGGCAATTGAGTGCATAACCGGTGGAATGGTAGCGTTTGTTAGTTGAGTGTAGTTAGTACCGCCTATCAAAGTTACTGGCGGGTGCTCAAGCCAGTTGATACCGGATTCAAACCCATGCCCGTTGGGGCTGCAGTACGAAACACCCTGGTTCAGGATATCAATCTGGTTGTTCGGATGACCGGGTGCTGTTTCGTATAACTTGTGTATCGTCCACGAGGATGGAATTCTTACAGCAATGGAATCACAGACCTTCGCTCCGGAATATGGAGGCCACAGAAGGGCTCCCGCCAGCAATGCTGTAGTCTGCCAGTCTCCCGGGGGAGATGTTGTGCTGTAGGCAACTGTTCTGTTAACCATAACAGCAAGCCGTGAGACAACATCTGTGCTGTACCTTCCGATGTAAATATCGCTGTAATAGTCGAGACCGTCGTTGAGTTCACCAAAGACATTATCGTTGTCAGCGTCCCAGGTTCCGTCAAGATCGGAATAGTACAGGTCTGCGACAGAGTTCATAGGCCCCTGAGAACCAATCTTTATCCCGGAAACTCTTGTTGTTTCCCCAAAATCACCTACGATAAGAGCATATACAAGACCCTGGTTTTCGTAGGCATCTATGAGATAGTTGCGAATCTGTTCCTGTGTATCGCGGCCAGCGTAGTTGGCATATATCCACTGGGTCGATTTGAACTCTGACCCGTGGGTTGTGGCTCTCAGATCGAGCAGAGGCTGCAGCGTTGACAGCAGGGCTTCATCTGCGATCAACACCCAGGGAGCACCATCAACACCACTTGCAACTTCAGGAGCGCAAGCTTCCAGCATTTCGGGGTTATGAACAACGGAATGAAGAGCCGAAACTGCAGTTCTTACCTGATATTCAGAAAGGCAGAGCCTGGGCGCATCCGCTGCGGGTACAGTTACCGGGGTAAGTATGGCACTTGTAACGAGAGAGAGCTTTCCAGTGGCCGGATCCCATGAAAACGGGACATAGGTAAAGGAAGCTATTCTGAAACCAGTTTTGTTTCCTGTATTTACATTCTGAATGGCATCAGACGGAAACTCTCCCCCCTGGTAATCAGTTGAGTGGGGTATGAGCAGCGGAATCGGCTGGCTCAGAGCAACCGAAAGAACAGGGGCAATACTGTGAATTCCCGGAATATCTACTTCTGATTGTACTTCCACTTTAACACTCTCAAGGCGGGTGCCCTGAGGAATAACCATGGAGTAACCAACACCGGGAAGCCCCGGTTCTCCATCTGCAAATGGAGAAGCTCCTCCTGGAATGTATACAGCCTCTTCTCCGTGAAACATGGTAAATGCCACATCAGACGGGTTAATTGTAAAGGAAAAATCCGTAGCCTGTACAGACATCAGAACCATTGCGACTTGCAAAAACAACGTCATACTCAACCTTTCTTGTGCAGGGGAGTCTGGAAAGACAAACGACCGGAGGATGAATCTAACCACCACGGGTAAAACAGAAAAGGGACAAAAAATAGTTTCATACTTATTGGCTCACTAAGACAACAGGTGTTGACGATTTCGAAAGCATGAATATATTTTTACTTACTCGTAAGTAAGAAAGCAGAGAATAATGCAGAAAAATACAGAGAAAATGGAACGGCTGCTGAATGCCGGTCTGCTGCTTCTGATGGAGCACCTGCCGGACAGTATTTCCATGGATGACATCGCCGCAAAAGCTGGTGTTACCAAGCCCATGGTATACTACTATTTCGGCAGCAAACTCGGCTACTATCAGCAACTTGT
>CAZRXU010000081.1:0-11624 GCA_964604135.1 uncultured bacterium
CTGTTGATTGGAAAACACTGGGTATCCATTGCTCTGCAGCAGCCTCTGCTTACCTGCTTTCCAATAAGAAGAGCAGTTTCGCGAACCGAACCGAATTCCTGAAAAATACCGTTCTTCACAGTGTACCATTTCTGGCCTGGAACCAGGTCATCATCCCATCCCCAGGTTGCCACCCCATAAGGCAGTGTGTTATCCGCCAGAAAATTAACCAGAGAAGAACCATAACGAAGACTGCCCTGATCCGAGAGCTCTACAAAAGTTCTTCCTGCCATGTTCGCTTCCCAGCCAAGTGCTCTGTCGCTTTCTGTAGGGTGCCCAACAGACTCGTGCATGGTAAGGCTCAGATGAATACCGTCCAGAAGCAGATCCATCCTGCCGGACGGGCTCTCATCTGCAAGAACCTTCATCAAAGCCTCTTCACGGGCTTTCTCTCCCCATGAACCGATACCGGACTGTTCTATCCATTCCCACCCAGCTATTCTGGCACCATCCTGCATGCTTCGGCTCTGGGCATCACCCCCTGCAACTGCCGTGGCCATCACATCTGGCTGCGAGAATACAAGATTCGTTTCAATCAGGTCTCCTCTGGTGGTTCCAATTACTCTGTCTCTTTTTTCGAACCACAGCCCGGCATGACTGCTTTTTATTCTTGGGTCTTTCATCATGTCATCTGATACCTGCTGCAGCAGTGCGATCTTGTCTTCCCTGGAAACTTCAAACGGGTCTTTTCTGCACGGACCGGTGTAAACTCCCTGCTGAATATCCAGAGGAGCGAGTTCAACCTTTCCCCTTCCGCCGGCAGCCCTTGCAATCTCAACAGCTCTTGCCGCCGCAGCCTCAATGTCATCCAGCTCAAGACCGGTGCAGGCTGCAAAACCCCAACTCCCGTTAACAAGAACACGAATACCAACACCCTGTGTTTCAACAGTTCTGCAGTCATCAAGCCTTGCATTTCTGAAATCGGTGTTCTCGGTTCTAATCAGTTCAGCTCTGACCTCACCGTAGTCAACACCTGCACTCTGAAGAATCCCAACGGTTCTCTGCACAAGATGTTTCACTCCACCACTTCCTTTTCTTTGCACTTTGCCACGATTTTCGCAATTCTCATTTTGTAGGCAGGTCGTTTCCCCATTGTTCTGTTTGCTGATACTGCAATTATCAACCCAGCCACAAGCCCTGAAAACGCACCTATCGCCCCGTACATAGGGCCGCTTTCAAGCATGATGAAGTACCCGGTAATCAGCAGTATAACCGGCAGCACCAGCGTGATAAAGATGATCTGCAGTGTAGCTGCAACCGGCAGCTCAAGCTCTACGATATCACCGGCTGAAACACCCGGCAGAGTTTCAGTGGTTATTATTTTTTCCTGGGGCTGTGTGCCTGTAATGGCTACACAGCTGTCTTTCGCTGCACACACATCGCAGCCGGAACCACCACCAACTGCAACCTTTGCTTCCCCGTTAACTATCTTCTGTACCACTCCCCTTTGAATCATTTGCACCTCCATATTTTACCAATTTAACCAAATATCCCAGGGATGTCACTTTCCTGCAGGAATAACGGAGAAGCAGACAAGTTGCAAATATCGCTGGTACCCAATATGATATTTAGTTAGCAAAACGTTCTACAGCCTTTGTCTACGGGGTTGTTCAGCAAAGAGGGGCAAGTGCTTTACTTTTCTTTCGGATCCAACATGTCTGAGAGGCGTCTTCTCCAGAGAATCAGGGCTGAGAAGATCGGTGTAGCCGTTCTGAACAGGCACCGGCTGCGGTTTCACAAACCCAGCACTCTTGACGGCAGCGCCAAGTGTGACATCCAGGAAACAGGGCAACCTGAAGATTTTGTACTGGGCGTACTGTACGACATCGAAGAATCTCAGAAGTCAATTCTTGACGAAATTGAAGGTCTTGGGTTTGGTTACGATCTTAAAACAGTTTCCGTAACTATTGACGGCCGGTCAGTTGAGGCATACTCCTACTACGCCACCAGTATTAACCCGGAATTAAAACCATATCACTGGTACAAGAGGCATGTTCTGGAAGGGGCAATCGAAAACAAAATGCCGAAAGACTATATACAGAGCATAGAGGCAGTTGAATCGGTTACCGATAAAGATGATGCAAGAAGGCAGAGAGAACTTTCGATCTACAGATAGTTTTCCCCACCTGCTAAAAAGCAAATGTACACACGCAAAAGGAGGGGAACCCCCCTCCTTTTGCACTGAAAACCTGATTACCGAAGAACCATCACTGAATTCACTTCCGAAAACTCAGGTGTGTTGAGGCGTATATGGTAGATTCCGGCAGGCACAGTTGTGCCACCGGCATCACTGAGGTTCCACACTACACTGTGACTGCCGGCCTGCATCTCCCGGTTCAATATTGTTGTTACCCGGCGTCCGCCGAGATCGTAAACCTCCAGAGAAACTTCCGAAGCAGTTGCAATACTGAAAGACATTGATACCGTGCTTACTGTCGGATTAGGACTTACCGGGTAAAACATGTTTACCGCAACGGGGGAAGCAGTTTCTGATGTACCAACACTGGTTACAGCTATAGTTCCCCGGTAAGAAATATGATTTCTAGCCCAAACAGTAGCATTGATCGTTCCTGTTGTTGCCGGTGTTGCATAAAGGCTGACCTGCCCCGAACTGTCTGTGTATCCCACCAGATAGATTTCGCCTGTTTTCCAGTTGCCTTTCTGTATACATACCCTGGCATTCGCAACAGGATTGCCTTCAGAAGTTACCGTAAAGAGAACAGGCGTGTTTCCGCCGATTGATGAAACGTGTGTTACGGCAAGGTTCGTTGCTGAATCGGTCCACATCGGCAGTTCCGGGTCGCCGAAGAGGTTGTATTCTTTCAGGCACCAATCCATGTAGACACTGTCCGGCGGGCTGTAGTAATCCATGCTGGTTCCATGTGCAATACCAAGATTGTAGAGGTCGTTCTGCCAGTGATCCTGATAGAATCTGATACAGAGCATTTCACTGGGGCCAGTACATGGCCCGGCAAAGTTACCCCATCCGTAACGGCTGTTGAAGTTCCCAAATCCACCGCCATTGGGTGAATTCAGCCACGCGTCTCCACAGCATTCGGTGCCATCCAGATGCCCGATAAGGCAGGATATTGATTGCCAGATAGCAGGCAGATGACCACTTGAAATATTGGTCTGGGCCATGATATGAGCTGTTGTGTATGAGCTTCCGCTGGAAGTGTTCATAGAGGTTTCTGATCCGTGACTGGCATGGTAAACATGCTGAGGACCTGCATTTATCATGTTTATGGTGTTCTGGTAATTGTTGGTTCCAGTAGACTCGTAAAGCTTTTCCTGCTCCCACGATGAAGATGGAATGAAAGTAGAGATAGACTCGGCTGAAGCGCTGCCTGGAATATACGGAGAGTTCCACAGAATACCGGTGGTGTACCCAATTCTCAGCTCTTCAGGCGCTGTTTCAAAGTAATCTACGCTCTGGATTCTCTCAAAGATAAAAACCTTGTCCACAAAAATATCTGCCTCGGCAGTTGAGTTCACACTGGCTCTGCCTACCCACAGATCCGGATGGTAATCCACCTGGTCGTACCCGGAAGGCTGCGGGCTCTGGTAGGGATACGGAACCTCGCCCCAGACATTGTTTCCGTTTGAGTTCCACAGATCGGCACCTGGAGAAGTATCGTTTATGTCAGCGAAGTACAGATCGGAAGGTGCCTGTTCCTGATAACTGGAATTTCCAACCAGAAGAGCATCACGGCATTCAACTTTGTCATCATCACCAAAGATCAGAACGTAGTCTGTACCATCATCGCGGCAATCGGTAAGAAATGCTCTCATTTCCTGCTGCAGATCTGCACCTGAGTAGTTGGACTGAACCCATGTTGTTGTGTAAACACTGGCTGGAATGCCTTTCGCTGTTTTCCAGTCTGCCAGCTCCTGTGCCTGAGATACATAATCAGGGTGCGTAATTATTACATACTGACCGTATGTAAGGTCTCGTGGAGCGACTATACTGGCTCCAGAACCGCTTACTTCCTCGGGATTAAGAACAAGCTTTCTTGCAATACCCATAGACATTTCTTCACTGAACAGGGTTCTTCTGCTAACCAGCCTTACCGATGGATTCTCTTCGTAATCAACTGTAACAGCAAGATTGCTCAACACCTGAAGGCTCTTTGTGGCCGGGTTCCATCTCACAGGATGAACACTTACATAGGCAATGGGAATTCCCCACAGCACGCTTGAACTGGTAAGAACCGCAGGTTCGTCTGGAAAGAAGGAGTTGCGCGAATATATATGTTGATCCGGTAGAGCCTGAACCTGCTCAATACCGACTGAAATTGGAACACATCCGCTGGATGGCTGCAGTTCATACCTGCCGACGACAGTCTCCCACTCTTCATTACTTACTCGTATACCTGTTGCGCTACAACCTGTTGGAAGAGCTATTTTAACCGGCATAACAGGAAGTGCAGGGGCACCGACTGAGAACATAGAAGGAGTGTTATACATCGTCACTGATGTATAAAGTCCTTCTCTGGAAATGCTTATACCGCTGGCATCAAAAGGAACGGAAACAGTAAGCTCGCCTGCGTAGGCACCGGGCAGTGACAGAACCAGTATGAACAAAAGAGTCTTCATTCTCAACCATCCTTCTACTGAAAATATTTGAGACCAGGCGGGGCGAGTGTAATCTATATACATGGCAGTGTGTATGCCAGCCACCTATTACTTGAGTGCTTCCGTTCCGGCGAATGTTCTGTCAAGTCTCATTGAGTTGAGAACCATCCTGTCTTCTTCTGTAGACTCTCTGGTTACAAGCCTGGCAACAACCTCTCCAACACCAGGGCCCAGCATGAAACCCTGTCCGCACATACCCACAGCAGCGTAGAAGCCTTCAGGGCCCACCTGCCCTATTATCGGCGTACCGTCAGGTGTCTGCGGGTAACATCCCCTCCAGGTTCTTCTTACTTTCAGGTTAGAAAGCCTGGGATACAGCTTAACCATTCTTGCCGCAACCTGCGGCAGAAAAACTGATGTTTCTTCGCGGCCCTTCCCCAGCAAAGGCGGGTCTGGCGTTATACAGAATACCACCTGACCGGTGCTGTACTGGTAGAAGTAGTAGTTGGCACTGCCGGAAGCTCTGCTGATATCGACAACCATGGGGTTGAAAAACCTCAATACCGGTTCGGTTATTCCGGCTTCGTGCATATCGGGATATACAGGAAGCTCAATCCCCACCATGACGCCAACCTCACGAGCATATGATCCTGCGCAGTTGATAACCTTTTCAGCTGAATAACTGGCTTTTTCAGTTACAACGGTGAATACACCGTTGTTCTTCACTGACTTTACGGTTTCCCCGAAGTGGAATTCTGCCCCGTGTCTTACAGCGTGTCGGTAAAAGGCATATGAGCTTTCCATGGGGCTGGCACTGCCGTCTTCAGGAGAGAATGTTCCGCCAAGAAGCCCACGGCGGTTGATACCAGGTACCTTTTCAGCAATTTCCTCTGCACTGCGCCAGGAAATGTTCAACCCGGCTTTCTGCTGTGCCGGAATAATACTTTTCAAGGAACGGGAAATTTCTTCTGAATAGGATACAAATGTGTAGCCACCCATAAACCAGCCTATATCTTCATCATGGGTTTGCTTCCATGTGGAGAAAGTCTTCAGTGAATGCAAACTAAGAGCCACCTTTGCAGGGTCGCTGTGTGTTGCTCTGATTCCTCCGATGGCACACTTGTTGTTACCCTGCCCGGATGACATACCTGAATCAAGTACGAGAACCTTCACACCTCTCTGCGCCAGAGACATTGCCACAGGGGTTCCAACAGAACCTGCACCTATAACTATTACCTCGTACATCATTCGTCCTCCTCTCTGCCGCAGAATATCCCAAGTGGGGTTTCCGAGAAAAGAGGTCTCTTTGTAAAATCGGTGATCTCATCGGGGTCTATTCCCTCTGATCTGATAATACGGGGAATAAGGGTTTCGCAGGTTTTTCCTCCGCATGCCCCGAACCCTGCCCTTGATCTTGCTTTCAGTTCGTTCATGTCCCGCACACCCTCACGCAGAAGCTGTCTTATCTCTCCTGCTGTAACCCTCTCACAACGGCAGACTATGGCACTATCTGCAATGGGCAGCTCCGGAACTGTCTTTTCAGGTACTGTTACATTCGGTTCCTGCACTCTCACACCGGCAACTCTGTTGGCAATACTGTTGTGAACTTCCAGGTCAAGAAGCAATGTTAACGGGAAACCGGGAGCAGCTTTGAGACTGATGACTGTGCCGGTTCCAATTGTTTCGCCTTCCCATTCTGTTACAGTTACGGTCTGTCCTTTCCCAACAACCCAGTCTCCAAGCTCCCATGGAACTGTTACAATGGGAAACTCTGTGTTTTTCCTGTAGTCAACCAGAGTGATCGCCAGACCAGGGCATATCGCAACACACTTTTTGCACCCGATACAGCCTCCGCTGTACTGCGGAAGTCCTTTGATGGGATGACCTGAAGTTGTTATTAAACCTTTGGGACAGATGGTCATACATGGGTTACACGGTATCTCCTGCAAACAGTGAATAACAGGAAATACGCCTTCCTGCTGCTTCGATTCCCGGTATTCCGACACCGTTCCCCCGGGACTTTTCAGAACCTCTGCCTTCTCAAGCCAGTCCGCAGGTATTTCAACTGTTTCTCCGCGAAGACTGTGTGCAATTTTTCTGCCGCAGATCTTCCCGCTGAACACAGCGGCACTGGCCTCGGCTATTTCTTCAGAATCACCGGTAAGCATGGAAGGAATTCCGTATTCAACTGCTTTGGTGTGGAACTCATTCACAGAGCTGAGACCCACGGCAACCAGAAGAGTATCGACTTTAAAACTCTTTTCTGTTCCCGGAATCGGTTTGAAGTTTTCATCCACAGCGGAAATGATTACACTCTCAAGGCTTTCCTTTCCATGGGCGGCAAGCACCGTGTGTCTTGTGTAGATTGGAACTCCCAGACGGGCTATTTTGTCGGCGTGCACCTTGTAACCACCACACCGATCCATCCCCTCTGCAAGGCCCACAACAGTCATTCCCGCCTGAATGGCGTGGTAAGCACCTATAAGGCCCACATTACCTCCGCCGAGAACAAATATCCTCTCTGAGCATCTGATCTGATCTCTGTTAACAAGGGTTTGAAATGCTCCTGCACCGTACACACCTGGAAGTGTGCAGCCTGGAAAGGGCAAAGACTTCTCTCTGGCCCCTGCAGCCACAAGAAGCTGCCGGGGCTTAACTATCCTGTAGCCGTCAGACTTTCTCACTCCCACCGTTCCATCGCTGAAAACTGCAAGCACAACTGATTCAAGCCACACATCAACTAACTGAAACTCCCGGAGTTCTCCGGCAATAATTCCGGCGATTTCCGTTCCCCTGACACCTGCACGGCAATCTTCTTCAGAACCGAAAAACTTGTGGGTCTGAAGAACCAGTTTTCCGCCCAGCCTGTCTTTGTCATCCACAAGCACAACTTTGAAGCCTGCTCTGCCAAGCTCCATTGCCGCAGATATACCTGAAGGTCCGGCTCCGATAATCAACACATCGGTCTGCAGTTTCTCCGGCATATTTACATCTGGAGGCTCGATGTCTCCCAGAGAAGGAAGACCCTCAACAGACTGCACAACCATGCCCTCCACCAGAGGAACGATACAGCTCTTGAGTGGAATTCCGTCAATTATCAGTGTGCACTGGGAACACTGCCCGTTGGCACAGAAAAGACCCTGCGCGCCGCCGTCTTTGTGATGGTGACCGAAAACATGCTCACCGCTGGCGAACACGGCGGATGAAACCATCTCACCTTCCCTGCCGATCATTTCTCTTCCGTTAAAGGTGAACTTCACCCAGTTATCGGGAAGAGGAGGCAGAACCGGATGCCGCATTATTCTGGCTTCAGTTACCAATTCAGATCTCCCTTTCTACCTGTTGTGCCATTTCCGGCCGTAGCTTGTTCCACCTTTGGTTGCCTTTACAAAGCCTCTGCAGGTGGGATAGTTCACACAGCGCCACACACGCAGATGCGGATACTGAAACCTCTCTGTATCTCCTCCGCACAGAGGGCATCTAGGCGTATTCGGACCTGTTATTTTGTTGTCTGCTTTTTTGAATTCCTCTTCCAGCTGCCGGTACTGTTCCTCTCTGGATGGACCACCGAATTCTGCGAAAACTTTCCTCAATATAAGAAAGCCTGCAATGACCGCTCCTACTGCGGGAAGCATTAAAATAATATCCATCAGCTATACCTCGCTGCTAAACAAAAAAGAGTTCTTTTCAGCCTGATTTGATAATACAATACACCCGCCTTTGACCAGACCCCGATTAAGCCGTTGACACAAGTACACCTGCAACGGTAATATTCACTTTCCGGAAACTGAAAGTAATTGTATATTAATTTATAGTTGCACCAATAACAACGGAGATATTAATGAAAAACTATAGTTCTGAAAAGCTGAGAACGGTATCTGTACTGGGTCACGGTTCTGTTGGGAAAACCAGCTTCTGTGATGCTATGCTTTTCGCAGGCGGGGGGAGTGAAAGGCTTGGGAGTGTGGATGAGGGAACAAGCGTGTTCGATTACACTGCAGAAAGCAGAGAAAAAAAACACAGTTTCGGGTCATCCATAGCCAATCTCGACTGGAACGATCACAAGGTAAACATCATAGACACTCCGGGGCTTGCCGATTTCCACGGTGAAACAATAGGGGCCATATCGGCATCCGATCTTGCAATTCTGCTCATAGACGGCAAAGACGGGGTGGAGGTCGGCAGTTACAAAACTTGGAATTTTGCCAAAGATGCCAACCTTCCGGTGTTCGTGTATGTAAGCCGGGTAGACAGGGAAAATGCTGCCTTCGACAGAGTTCTGGAGCAGGCCAGGGAGATGTTCAACAAGCACATCATCCCTGTTGTTTTCCCGGTAATGGATGGAGATTCCTTCACCGGTGTTGTCAACGCAATAACCGGTAAGGCGGAAGACGCTGAAGGCAAGGAAATCCCTGTTCCTGAAGCAGCGAAAGAACAGATGGAAAGCTACAGAATGCAGCTTATCGAAGAAGCTGCCGAGGCTGACGAAGAACTGATGGAAACATTCTTCGCCAATGAAACCCTTACGGAAGACGAATTGCGAAAGGGTATCAAACTTGCAGTTAAAAACCGTGGTCTATTCCCCCTGTACTGCGGAACATCTATTCCTTCTGTGGGGCAGAAATTCGTTCTTGACGCAATTGTAGAGTATTCTCCATCTCCACTGGAGGCCACCCCGGCAGAGGTTCTTGATGGCGACCCGGTTCTCCCCGACCCCAAGGGTTCGTTTGTGGCCAGGGCATTCAGTACAAAACACGACAAACATGTGGGAGACATGGTTTACCTCAAGGTTCTCAGAGGTTCGGCAGAAGGCTCGCACGAAGCCATCAACGTGGCCAGACACCAGACCGAGAGGCTGGGCAACTACTACTACATGAACGGGGCATCAAGGGAAGATGCGTCAAGAATGGTGGCAGGAGATGTAATTGCAGTAGCCAAGCTCAAGAGCACCATAACAAATGATGTTCTGTGCGATAAAAGCCACCAGGAAAAGCTTGTTCCCATCGCATTTCCCAACCCGGTTTACAGAGCGGCTATTCGAGCAAAAAAACGGGGCGACGAAGACAAGATGGGGGCTGGTCTCCACAAACTTGGTTCTATGGATCCCACCTTTGTTACTAAAAACGAGACCAACATAGGTCAGACAACTGTAAACGGCATGGGCGAACTTCATCTTATGACAATGCTTGCCCGCCTCAAAGAACTCAGCGGCGTAGAGGCAGAACTGTTCAAACCAAGAATTGCCTACCAGGAAACTATCACTAAAAAGGCTTCCGGTGCATACAAACACAAAAAACAGTCCGGCGGCAGAGGCCAGTACGGCCACGTACTCATGAGAATTGAACCGAAACCCCGAGGCGAAGGGTACGAGTTTGCAAGCGAGGTTTCAGGTGGAAATGTGCCTACAAAGTACATTCCCGCCGTGGAAAAAGGTGTTGTGGAAGCAATGCACAAGGGGCCCATATCCGGCAGTGAAGTTATCGACATAAAAGCCATCGTTACAGATGGTTCATCCCACGCGGTAGATTCCTCGGATATGGCCTTCAAGCTGGCTGCCAGCAAGTGTTTTCAGAACCTGATGATGGAAGCTGGGCCCATACTGCTTGAACCTATCATGTCTCTGGAAATAACAGTTCCCGATGACTACATGGGTGATGTAATGGGTGATGTTAACTCCAGGCGCGGTAAAATACAGGGAATGGAGGCCCGGGGCGGTTTTCAGGTAATAAAAGCCGCCGTTCCACAGGCAGAGCTTTACCAGTACACCAGTTCTCTGCGTTCTCTTACCCAAGCCCGTGGAAGTTTCACCCAGTCTTTCTCTCACTATGAAGCAACCCCGCGAGATATACAGCAGAAAATCATGGATGATTACAGAAAAGACGAGGAATAGACCATGAAACGTATCACTGCATTTCTTCTGATTCTGGTGTTCTGTAATCTCTCAGTAGCGCATCCGTTTGCATCAGGAGGAGGGGCAGAATCCTCCTCCGATGAAACAGACCTCACAATGGTAATACTGATCGTGGTGGTTGCGGGTGTTGGTGCCCTCCTTGTTACAGACATACTGTCAGATGACGATGGAAGTGATACCTTCCGGGATGAAGAAGAGGCTGTGCTTACAGAGGAAACCGGTGTAAACTGGGAAAACCTCGGAAACAGCGATGAAGCAGAAATACTGCCTCTGCTCGCGATTTCTGTTTTCCCTGGAGAAAACGGAAGTAATCTTGCGAACTACTTCAGCAGCCTGATCGTACAGGGTGATGATCTGTACTACACCACATACTCCTCTGCGGTCTCCTTTGGCAGCATGGAACCACTTGAGGCGGCCCACACAGGGTTTTCATTCCTGGACTGTCAGTGGTTCATAGCAGCAGACTCTTCCGGTCTCATGCTCTATACAGAAACCGAAGAAAGTCCAGCCTGGTTCATAAACCCGGCAAGCTGGGATTCCAGTTCCGTAAGAGAAGCCTCATCCAGCTTTCTCGAGTTTGCCATGAGTTTGTAAACAAATTACATTTCAAAACCGTGAATTAAGCGCAGCAGACTGTAATCACTGTCTGTTGCGTTTGCTAAGCCATGTATATATATACAATATGTTCCGTCTGGGTAAATCAAACAAGAAGGAGATATAATGAAAATTGCTGTTTTTCTGTCAGTGTTGGTTCTAACGCTGGCAATAGCCGGGGAGTTTACTGTAAACATTCCCTTTTCAGCATCTGAAGTTGAACTGAGCAGAATGGGCAACTTCACCTCAGTTACCATACCTGCTGTATCGTCAATCAGCACAGTAGGCTCACCTGCCCTTCCTGTGTTGAACACACCTATAGCACTTCCTGCAGGTTCGCAGGCAACCGGTGTAAAAATTGTCAGCGTTTCATGGCTTCCAGTTCGCACCAACTGCACTGTTCTTCCTGCAACAGAACCTGTTCCGCTAAGTCTTATAGGGGAAACCGAAATTCCTCTGCCTGCTCCCGATCCCGCCATATACTCATCCTCAGCTAATTTTCCGT
>CAZRXU010000082.1:0-11527 GCA_964604135.1 uncultured bacterium
ATGTTCTGTATGACCAGACCTCTGCACCGGTCTCACAATAAAGTGCAATAACTCTGGAACTGTCATTTACTGATTCATCTTCGCCAAAGAAGAGCATGCCGTCAGCAATTCCGGAAGATCCATGCTGCGAATAGTCATATACCCAGATACTTGCACCGTCTGCTGTATCAAGACAGTAATAATAGTAATGCTGTGGGTTATCCTTCTCACAGTCAAAATACAGCGCTCCATCATGATAGGCCAAAGTAGCGGTACCTCCTCCTGTAGGACGTTCCCAGACAGTCTGACCGGTTAACGCATCTATACCCAGTGTTTTCTCGTTCCAGTCGTTTATGTAGATGACACCATCAACTACAACAGGAGGGGAATCCCAATAGCCAATATCACTGTCTGTATTCTGCCACAATAATTCCCCGGTATATATGTCTAAAGCGCTAAGAGTTCCATTGTAACTCCCACCTTGGGGCGTAGTTGGAATAAACAACATCTCATTCCATAGCGCAATGCAACCTTCCGGATTAGTAAACAGCGTATCAATATGGATGTCAGGTTATACAGCGCTCCCATTCGACAACGGCATAGGCGTTGTGGTTGTGGATACTCTCATGGTTCTCGGCGGTTACTGTGAACTGTGTTATTCTGTTGTCTGCTCGCAGTTTTTCCGCAACACTGCGTACAATGTCTTCCACAAACACAGGGTTGTTGTATGCCTGTTCGGTTACGAACTTCTCGTCAGGGCGTTTTAGGATGGTGTAGAGCGGTGAAGAGGCCGACGCTTCTGCAATTTCAACAAGCTCTTCTATCCAGATCATTTCATAGGAGCCATCGGGTTGCTGTTTCGTTCGCACATCCATTGTGATATAGCCCCGCTGGTTGTGGGCACCGCTTTCGCTTATCTCTTTGCTGCAAGGGCACAGGGTGCTAACAGGAACGGTTACTGTAAGAACAAAGTCATGTGTTCGCGCTGTGGATTCACCTGTAAATACACAGTTGTATTTCATCTTTGCTTCCGATTTCGAGATCGGGGCTTTTTTTGTTAGAAAGTACGGAAACTCTATGCGTATTCTCGCTGATTCAGCCTGAAGGGTCTGTTTCAGCTTGTTAAGAACGGTGGGTATCGTGCTGCCTGTAAACCGACAACCGCTTGCAGTAAGAACTTCCAGGAAGCGGCTCATGTGAGTACCCTTGAAGTGGTGCGGAAGGCTTACAGACATCTGTATATCCGCCACTGTTCGCTGTTCTCTGTCTTCCCTGTCGAGTATTGTGATAGGGTAGCTGAGGTTCTTTATTCCAGCCTCTTTCAAGGCGATATTTCTTGTGTCGGGAGTGTTCTGAACATCTTTCATCCTGTGTATCTGCACCCTGTTGCCGCAGTTTCCTTTACCTCCACCATGCTCAGGCCGGGAATCTTCGGCTTTATGCTGTTCCACAACCACACGGCTATGGTTTCACTGGTGGGGTTTTCCAGGCCGGGAATGTCATTGAGGCAGCTGTGGTCAAGTTGGTTTATCACTGGTTCACAGATGCTCTTTATCTCGCCGTAGTCCATAACCCAGCCTGTTTCTTTTCCAGCAGGACCGGACAGGTAAACAATCACGGTAAAGGTGTGGCCGTGAAGATTACCGCACTTGTGATCACTGGACAGGTGTGGAAGGCTGTGTGCGGCATCAAACTTGAATTCTCTGTAAATCTCCATTATCTCTCCTATGGCATACCGGTGAATCTGTGTGTCTGAAGGCTCAACCGCCACCTCGGGTGTGCAATACAGTAGTTGACTGAAGCTTTCAAATTATCTCTGTAGTTTTCGTTGTACATGGGCTGTATCCAGAAGTGGTTGTAGTTCATGCTTTCATACAACTGCGGCTCGATACCTTCCTGCGGAAATACTATTTTGATTTCGTCTCCGCTGTTCAGAACGGCAGCTGTACCTGCTTTGGGGCTTACGCACACCCAATCAAGACGCCCTGGCAGAGGTATTGTTCCGTTCGTTTCCAGCATTATACTGAAACCTCTTGCATGAAACTCTTTTAGAAGCCTTTCATCAATCTGCACCAGGGGCTCACCGCCTGTGCACAGAACATTCAATGGAAAAGAAGATTTCCACCTCTTGTGTACTGCCTCTGCAAGATCAACTGCAGATTTATACACTCCACCACCTTCACCGTCTGTTCCTGTGAAGTCGGTGTCGCAGAAACTGCAGTTCAGGTTACAGCCCTCGAAACGAAGGAGTACCACTGCCGTTCCGGTGTTTGCTCCTTCACCCTGAACTGTAAGCACTATTTCCTTAATTCTGTAATCAGCCACTTGTATTCCTTCTGTACACAGCAGGATCTTCCAACCCGTTTGCACGGAAACCTTCAAGCCGGAGAATACAGGCATCGCACATTCCGCAGCTTTCCCCGTATTTATTGGGCTGGTAACAGCTGAGTGTCATGCCGTAGTTTACACCCAGTTGTGTGCCCTTCTTAATAATCTCCGCCTTCGTCATATGAAGAAGAGGTGCTTGTATTACAGGAGGACTGCCTTCCACTGCAGTTTTTGTTGCAAAATTAGCGAGGTTTTGAAAGGCATCAATAAACTCGGGGCGACAGTCGGGATAGCCGCTGTAGTCGAGTGAGTTAACACCTATGAGTATTCTGTTTGCGTCTCTGGTCTCAGCAACACCCAAAGCAATTGAAAGAAATACTGTGTTTCTGGCAGGAACATAGGTTGCAGGAATTCCCGTGCTTATTTCTGCTCTGTTTTCAGGAACAGTTCCGGAACCCGTGAGGGCTGACTTCCTGAAGGGTTCAGGATCAAGGTTAATTACCAGATGTTCCTTCACTTTGAAATACTCTGCAATTTTTGCAGCTCTCTGCAACTCTATGGTGTGCTTCTGACCGTAACTGAACGAAAGCGCGGTTATCTCAAGGCTCTCTGCTGCTGCCATTGCGAGAACCGTAGTGGAATCCAGCCCGCCGCTCAATAAAACAACAGCCCTGCTCATTCCACTGCAATCTGAAGGTCTTTGATCTTTGTGAGCAGTGTTCTGTAGCTTACTCCCAGTATTTCCGATGCTTTTCTTCTGTTGCCGCCAGATTGGGCCAGCGCAGATGTGATAAGGGTTTTCTCGCGTGCTCTGGCTGCATTTGCTGCCTGCTCAACCAGCGAACCGTCCGGTTTCTTCCCCGAGAACTCAAGCATCTCCTCTGTTATAACTTTTTCGCCTGAGTTAACGCAGGCGCGTCGGATGATGTTTTTCAACTCCCTTATATTGCCAGGCCAGTCGTAGTTGCGCAGCGAACGAATGGCATTGTCTGTAAAAGTGCTGCCGTTGTAGAGTTCCAGATAGTACCTTGCAATAAGAACAATATCGTCTCCCCTGTCGCGAAGAGGGGGCAGACTCACTGGAAACTCGCTTATTCTGAAAAACAGATCCTGCCTAAAAAGCCCCTTGTCAACCATACTGCGAAGATCTCTGTTACTGGCTGCAACCACCAGAGCATCAGACTTTATTTCCTCAGTGCCCCCAACAGCGTGATATGTACCCGATTCGAGAACCCGGAGAAGTTTTCCCTGCAGTGATATTTCCAGGTCGGCAATTTCATCAAGAAATATGGTTCCGCCTCCTGCAATGGTGAATCTTCCCGGTCTTGCATCTGTCGACCCTGTGTATGCTCCTTTTTCTGCACCAAAAAGCTCGCTTTCCATGAGGTTCTCCGGAATTGCCGCGCAGTTCACAGGAACAAAAGGGCCGGTGCTTCTGCCACTGCACTGGTGTATTCTTCGCGCGAGCAGTTCTTTCCCAGTACCGCTTTCCCCAAGAATAAGAATATTCATACCACTTGGAGCAGCCCTCTCGGCTCTCTTTACCGCCTCGATGTACACAACAGAATGACCAAGCATTGATTCCGAGCTGTCACTTGCTGCAGATGACAGTTTTTCAAGTATTTCATCCAGCTTAAAAGGCTTGCTTACAAAATCAGCTGCACCTTTTTTCATAGCATCAACAGCCATATCTATTGTGCCGAAAGCGGTCATTACAATAACCGGCGTACCGGGAGGAGTACAGTTCAGAACATCAATTCCGTTGTACCTGCCAGGCAGAAGTACATCTGTGAGAACTACGCTGTAGGATTCTGTTTTAAGGTGCTTCAGGGCATCATCAGCTTTCGAAACAGCGGTTACCTGCCAGCCGTCCTCTTCCAGAGCAGTAGACAGCATTACACGCATTCCACGCTTGTCTTCAACAAGAAGTATTGTTTTCATCAGCTGCCTTCCAGATGTGGAATAATCACGGTAAACACGGCTCCTCCATCTTTCCTGTTCGCGGCTGTTATCGAGCCGCCCATTGCCCTTACCAACCTTCTTGTAATGGTCAAACCCAGTCCCATGCCCTCCTGGCTCCGTGCCGTTGTGTACATTGGTCTGAACACCTGTTCCGGAGGGTCAGGCAGCCCAGGCCCCAGGTCAAGCACCTGGAATATAAAAGCATGTTCACTGTGCGAATCACTTACTTTTACCTCTACACCTTTTTCAGGTGAAAACTTCAGTGCGTTGGAAAGAAGGTTTTCCATAATTCTTGTAACAAGAATTTCCCCACCCGGTATGGAAACAGCAGCAGTCGGATTGTCTGTTTTACTGAAACTGCACAATACAGACCTGCTCTCACAGATTTCCCTGATAACAGCAGCGACGCTGTTTGTATCGGAAACTCTCTCGATGGAATTCTGATGGGCAAGGCTTCTGAAGGCCTCCACCATCTTCCGTGCAGAGTCAAGCTCCATCCCCGCCTCTTTCAGTATTCCTTGCGTTCTTTCGGAATCTCCCCCTCTTCCCAGCAACTCCAGAAAACCGTCCATAGCACACAGGGCGTTGCCAATTTCATGGGCTACTCCCCCTGAGAAAGCTCCCAGATCCGCGAGGGCACTTTCCTCCGCCAAACGCCGTTCCAGCATCACCGGTGCAGTAACATCTGTAACCAGTACTATTCTTTCACTGTTCTCACCCATGGTAACTTTAAAGCGGAATATCCTGCCACTCTCTTCTCCGTCCCACTCTTTAACACCCTGGTTGAGGTATGGCGCAAGGTGAGCGGTTAGCCTGCTTTCCTCAAAACTGCTTCCAATTCGAAATATATCTGAAGCCTGTCTGTTCCACTGCGACGGGTTTCCATGCGAATCAATAACTATCACTGACGATCCCAGAGCTTCGAGAACCGCACCGGATCGGGATTCTGCTGCCTCTGCTCTGTTCAGCGCTTCCCGTCTCATTTCATCAAGCTGAATGTCTCTTTCTCCTAGAAGGTGTACAAGCTTTCGGAAAGAAGCATCTGCCGCAATTGCAGTGCTGCCGCTGCCACTCTGTATTTTATCGGCCTCTCCAAGAATACTTCTGAGCGGATCAAGAACCGTCCTTCTGAGAAATGAAGGAACCATCACTGCAGCAATGGTAAGAACTACTGCAAAAACCGCAAACATCAGCAGTATAACTGTACTCTCTCCCAGTACCGACGGCATTTCCATCAGAAGAACAACCCTGTACCCGTATTCCGATGTGTATGCAATCTGATCGACAGCTTCAAGGTCTTCCATGGTAATAGTAGGGTAAGCCAGTATCTCGGAGTCATCAAAGATCACCGCGACTGCACGAACAGCCCCACCCGGTATGGAAGAGCTCACTATAGACTCCAGTGAGCTCTGACTGGGGCGAATGCCCAGAGCCCGCGAGATGTACTCAGCTCTTGAGTAAGAAGCACTTTCCAGTGTTGTGCGGGCATCGGAAACAACCAGCCACAGAACCAGAAACGACACAATGGCAGCAAGGGCTGACGCGCCTGTTACTAGAGCTGTAAGACCTTCAACACCAAGAACAAAACGACGGGCACCGCTTTTCAACTTATCTCTCTTTTCCAGCTTGTGTAATCTCTGTATCCATCAACCAATGCCCTGTTTCCACTTAGAAAAGATACTGCAAAATGCAGAGGCAGCCACAGGTTTCTTAAAAGTCTCTGTTTTGCAGTGCTGCAGTTACGACTCATGAATATGAAACGATTTCTCTCGCGAAGGGTCTCCGATTTCAGAGAACGGCCCATTGTTGCAGCGTGGTCATGCCTAATCACTGTGTCTTTGCACCTTTTCATTGTGTACCCGGCCCGGTGCATTCTTACACCCAGGTCAGTATCTTCCCAGTAGATAGGAGCGTAATCCGTACTGAATCCTTTAAGTTCCTCCCATACACTTCGTTTCCACACTGCGCAGGCTCCAGACGGGTAGTCTTCGCCGTTTATACCCTCACCTGTAACAGCAAGCCCACGACTGAAAGCCCATCTGTAGTTCCCGTCATCCGAACCGTCTGGTCTGAAAATTGAAGGCACAACCACTGCAACATCTTCTTCAGATTGCTCCAGTTCTTCAACAAGCCTGCTAAAGGATCCCTTTGAGGGCACCGTATCGTTGTTAAGAAGCATCAGATAACTGCCTGCGGCCGTGTACATACCCAGATTAACAGCGTGGCAGAAACCGGGGTTTCCGGTTCTTTTCAGAACAGTAATCTCACGAAAAAGAGCTGGAAGCCTCTCTGCTGTACCATCTTCAGAGCAATCATCAACCACTATCACCTCGGCTTTGGCTGAAGCAGCTTCCTGAAGAATTACCGGAAGGTGTTTTTTAAGAATAGAAATACCGTTCCTGGAGGGTATAACAACAGAAAGCTGATTTTTCACAGCATACCTGTTTTTCCGGAAATATCTATTCTATCAATGTAGACGGGAGATCCGCTGCTGTGTGTTACAAGCACAGTTCCGTTTAAAACATCAGTACTGTCAAGAACAATACGGAAAACTTCCATCTTTCTGTTCTCGGGCAAATCGGGAAGCTCTGTTTCTGTTTTGCCAATAGAGTTGTAAATTGAAGGAAGTGGTATCAGCGGGGTTTCAACATTTACCAGCCTGCTTCCAATCAGCAGAACACCCCCATTCCCAGACATTTGAATCTGCAGAGTATCTCCTGGTTCAACTTCCGGAAGCTGAACCGACTGACCCTGCTCTGTGAGCTCCAGCATTCTTTCTTTGCTGTTAAACCAGAACATTCTTTCCATGGGATCTGCATTGTACGGGTAAAGCCGGGCTCCCTGTACAATTTCCGGAGGCAGATCTTCAGCTTCGTACCCTGAAGGTTTAAGTGTAAGAAGAGAAACAGCGACAAGAACTATTACTGGAACCAGATTCCTGTACTTTTTTGTTTTAACAAGAACGGTAATCATGGAAACTGAAAGAAACAGAGCGACAATAATGTAAGCAGTTCCACCCCGCACCATTGAAAACCCGGTTGAGATTCCGAAAAGCGTAAGTATACTGTCAGTTCCGTCAGCATAGTTGTAGCGGCACACTGGGCAGGCTGCAACTATGGCTGTAAAGGCAATTGACAGCGTTACCAGAAACTTCGTTTCCCTCCTGTTCCACACTGGTACGAGCCCTGCGGCAAACAGCGGTACCAGCGGAACAAACATCCGCCCTGCAGATGCAGGAAGACCGTGCCACCCTGAACCCAGCCACAAAACAAGAACAACCCAGTACAAAACTGACGGGATGACAAGCCTTTTAAAACGGGAAGGCTGATGCTTTGCAATAAAGAACAACCCCGGCACGGCTGCAAGAACCCACGGTGCCCGGAAAACAAACCCGGCTTCCGGATCAAAAAGGCTCCACCCCGCTACGGAAAGGGTAGCCATGGGTCTCTGGAACAGATTCATTTCTACAAGATGCAATGCTTCTATGTTTCCGTACCTGCTCCAGAACAGAAATCCACCAAGCAGATAGCGGTCTGCAATCAAAACAGCAACTGCAGCAAGAATCCATATTGCAGGGGCCAGCCACTTTCCCTTTCCGGCAGGTATACATGCGTACTCCGCCACAAGAATACCTACGGCAAGGCCAAAGTAGCGCATTTTCAGCGCAACAAGAGCAAGTACAACAGCAAATCGCAAAGCTGTCCATATCCTGCCTTCAGGAAGCAGAACAGCTATGGTGAATAGAAGCAGCGCCATCCATCCCGTCATGGCCAGACCGAAAATGGAGAACCCCGGATAAAGCAGGGCGGCAGCCACTGCAACAACCGGATTCGTTAACCTGGCCAGTGCCAGAACCCCCAGAACAGCAAGAAGAACAGGCACAATACGCAGACCATTTTCACCAGCCAGAAGCCCCGGAGAAACAACGAGGGGGAAAAACGGTGTGTGATGGCCTTCACTACTGCTTACATCACCTGTTCTGAAATGAACCTCTGAAAACCTGCCGGCAGAAATACCGCTGAGCCCGGCAGCCTGTTCTGCAAACCTCACCTCGTCACCGTTGATCTCTGCTGATATTACAGAAATTGCCAGAACAGGAAGCACTGCTCTAACTACACCGAACTTTCCCCTTGAGGCAATGGATATTCCCCACGCAACAAGACCGGCAACCGGCAGGGCCGCGACTAGGCGCCACGCAAAAGGACTAAGCATCCACAGCCACGCACCAGTTGTAAAACCTATCACCAGTGGTATAAACCATTTGCCTGCATCTGCCCTTCCGTTAAGAAGAGCAGCAAGAAGCCAGGCTGCCGGAATAATACGCCCGGAAAGACCAGGGTCAGGCATCCCCGCCAGGCGCCAGGCTGCAAATATCCACGCTGCAAACACAACCATGGCAAACGAACCGCTGTGGTTCTTCAAAATACTCCTCACAGCAGTTCACCTCCGGAAACAGCGTGAACTGCTGTGTGATTGAACGGCTTGAATTCCTTCAGCAGTGAAATGGCAAGTGTATCTCCTGGAGTTACTGTGAAGCTGAGCGTGTCTGTTCCTGCGGGAAGTATAAGCATTTCTTCACGGAGTTCAACAGCCATCATGGGAATTGAATCTCTTACTCCGCCTGCTTCAATGGCAATCCACACAGCCCATGTGCCTTCCAGCGGCGCAGGAAGTAATACTTCTGTAACTGATGTATTCAGCTCCGGAATACTGTATGACAGAACACCATCTGAAACAGATGAACCGGCTACTACCGGAATTACAGGCAATCGCCCTGGCAAACCGGTAAAAAATACTGAGAAAACAAAACCCGCTGGAACAATAAGATACTTGTAGCGTCTCCACTCGGTAAAAGCGGCTACTGCAGCAGTTACAGCCAGCGGTACAGAAAGCGAAACCGGAAGGAACCACAGCGTTGAAACAACCACCAGAAAACCGGTAACCCTGTGTTTCATCTGTTTCCCGGTTACTGTAACAACCATACCGGCAACCAGCAGTGCCCATGGTATGAATTCCTGCGAGAGAATACCAATGATGGAACACCCCAGTACAAAGGGAAGCATCGCGGTTCCACCTACCATACCCAGGAGGGTGAACAGCCCCAGAAGAGGCAGTGACGAGACAGTGAATCCGTTGAAAAGGTTAACGGCCGCCCAGGCTGTGTAACCCGCCAGCATCACCGCAGCATTGTTTTCCCCTGTAGTCTTCAAACTGTAAACACCCCCACCCTGTCCGAGGAAGAATCACAGTGAATGTAAACAACAGATGGAGTTTCTGCCAGTTTTATGTATTGCGTGTTCCCCGGCGGAATGCAGAACCGTGCTAGTGTTTCACCATCTTGTGCAGATACGGCCCCTGTAACGGCATGTTCGACTGCTGTTAGCCTGAAATCAACTGGCTTTCCATCTGTTTCAAGACCAGCCCAGGGAGCTGCCTGGTTGCCGCGCCAGCCTGGCCCTCTTGAGCCTACTTGTGTTCTGTGCAGCGGATAATCCAGAGGTTCTCCAAAAAGAACAGACTTTACCTCCTCTGAAACATCAACTGTCTTTACCTGCTTTTTCAATTCTCCAAGAATCAGGGGAAGCCTCCAAAGTGCAGGTTTCCCGGTTCTAAGAGAATGAAGAAGTATTTTTACCTCTCTCTTCCACCAAGCGGCGGACAGCTTCCCGTGCCCCAGATACTTTCTGAACAACCTGACTGATGATGAAAGTTCCCACTGGGAAGCCCTGCTTCTTGTACTTGAAGCCCCTACCATATGAAATGCTTCTGCTTCCCTTACCACAGCCAGTTTCCACCCAGATGCTTCCAGCCGAAGTGAAAGGTCGGCATCTTCAAAGTACATGAAATAGTTTTCGTCAAAACCGTTGACACTTCCAAGGGCATCTGTTCGCCACAGTGAAACAGCTGCTGTTACAGCAGGTACCTGAAGGGGCGTTTTTAAGGGAGCCAGCTCCAGGTGCATAAACCTGCTGTCCCACGCCTCGCCGTAACCTGTAAGAAAAACACCTGCTGATACAGTAACTTTGTTCCAGTCCCAGAGACGAACAAGAGGCTGTACACCTGCGTAATCAGGGTGTTCATCCATAAATGCAACAAGCGCCTGCAGAGACTCGGGAGAAATAGTAGCATCACTGTTCAGAAGCAGAGTGTACTGCGTTTTAACAGTTTCTATACAGCGGTTGTTTCCGTATCCAAAACCTCTGTTGTGGCCTTTGATAACTGTGGCATTCCTGATAAGCTTTGATGCGATCTCAGCAGATTTGTCTGATGAACCGCTGTCGTAGACCACGGTGCACATACCGTCTTGCAATGAGTTTATTGTTTCCGCAAGCAGGGGAACAAGATTTTCTCCGTTGTACAAAACCACAACTGCAGTTACACGATTCATTCCTGCATCTCCTGAACCCTGCTGTAAAACCTGTCTGTTACCTTAAGCCAGGTGTATTTCTCCAGTGTTTTCTTCCTGCCGTTCTCACCCATTTTCCGGGTCAGTTCTTCGTTTTCAATAAGTGAATGTATACTGCTGGAAAGGCCTTTCCTGTCTCCGAAGTTTATTAGAAATCCGTCTTCACCGTGGCTGATAATATCAGGCATTCCTCCGGCGTTGCAGCCAATTACAGGCTTGCCGGAAATCCACCCGTCGAGAAGCACAATACCAAAAGCGTCGAGCCTTGAAGGCGCTGCAATTACATCTGCCGCCATGAAAAGATGCTTTCTGACCTCCTCTCGTATGTAGCCGGTAACCACAAGCTTGTTTTGCGGTACTTCAGCGGCTCTGGCATCAAAGTGACGGCGGAAATCGTTCTGAACCGGCCCGGCAAGAACAAGAACAAAATCAATGCCGTTTTCCCAAAGATCAATGGACGAGTCGAGCAGAGTTGTGGAACCTTTATCGGTGCAGTGGGAGGTAACACTGAGCACAACTTTCTTTCCTGCGGGAATGGAAAAAGCCCTCCTAGCCAGCGAAGCGTCTGCGTTTTCCCATTCACCGGGGTCGATTCCGCTTCCCTGGATCATGATATTCTGCTGGTTCACTTTGTATTCGTCTGCATAGACTGACGCCTCAAACCTGTTCTGAGCAACAACAAGAGCTGAAGCCCTCAGTATTTTCGGCTGGTCACCAGCGAAATAATACAGCGGCTGTATTCTGTGGTCAGCAGACCCAAGATTGGCATGGGGAACTGTTACAAGGGGAACTTTTTCTCTTGTGGAATACCTGTACCCTCCGTGGATAAGAAAGGGCATGGCATTGGCATGA